>NZ_BAAAHE010000008.1:84642-136531 GCF_039525035.1 Sporichthya brevicatena | reverse complement strand
TGAGGGATGACGTCCCGCCGGGGGTGCCTGTCAGCCCCGGTACGGGCTGACACGGCCCCGTGCGGGACGTCATCCCGCAGCTCAGGCGAGGGCCTCCCAGCCGACCAGGCCCTCGGAGAGGTCCCGGACGCCGGCGAGCAGACCCAGGCGGTTGGCCTTGACCGCGGGGTCCGGGGCCATGACGAGCACCGCGTCGAAGAACGCGTGGATCGGGGCGACCAGGCCGGTCCCGACGGCCACGAAGGCCGGCAGATCTGACGGGTTCTCACCCAGCTCGGCCTGCGCCTTCGCGAGAGCGTCGGCGAGGGCGTTCTCCGCCGGGTCCTCGAACTTCGCGGCGTCGTGGCCGGCGGTCACGTCGGCCGGGACGAGGCGCCGGATCCGGAGCACGGCCTCGACCAGCGCGGCGAAGTTCTCGTCGGCCACCAGCGCCGGGAGCGTCGCCAGCGTGGCGTCCGCGCGCGCCGGGGAGTCGGCCAGCGGCAGCACGGCCTGGACGAGCTTGTGCGGGTGCCCGGCGTCGAGCAGGGCCTGCTCGTAGCGGCCGGTGGTGAAGGCCGCGGCCTTCTCCATCGCGTCGGCCGGGACCTCGACCGGCTGCTGCGCCGCGGCGAGCGCGAGCCCGGCCGGGATCGTGATCGACGCCAGGCGCGGGTGCGCCCGCAGGACCGCGAGGGCGCCGAGGGCGGCCCGGCGCAGACCGAACGGGTCCGAGGAACCCTTCGGCTCGGCACCGGTGGCGAACAGACCGGCGAGCAGGTCGAGCCGGTCCGCGAGCGAGAGCAGCGCACCCGGGACGGTCATCGGCAGCGCCGCGCCGGCCGAGCGCGGCATCTCCATCTCGTGCAGCGCCGTCGCGACCTCGGGGGTCTCACCGGCGCGCACCGCGTACTCGCGCGCCATGATCCCGGCGAGCTTCGAGAGCTCGACGACCATCTCGGTCGCGAGGTCGAACTTGGCGAGCTCGCCGGCGCGGGTCAGCGTGGTGAGTTCCTCCGCGGTGAGGTCGACCGACTTCGCGAGCTCCAGCGCGAGCTTCTGGATGCGCGTCGCGCGGTCGTCCATCGAACCGAGCTTGTCCGCGAACGTCAGCTTGTCCAGGCGCGTGCGGAACTCGGCCGGCGGCACCTGCAGGTCCGCGCGCCAGAAGAACGACGCGTCCTCGTAGCGGGCGCGGAGCACGGCCTCGTTGCCCGCGCGCACGACGTCGCGGTCGCACTCGCCGTTCGCGACGGCGACGAAGTGGTTGCGCAGCGCCCCGTCCGCGTTCCGCACCGGCAGGTAGCGCTGGTGCTTGCGCATGACGGTGACGAGGATGTCCGGCGGCAGCTCGAGGTAGCGCTCCTCGAACGAACCGAGGATCGGGTTCGGCGACTCGACCAGGTTCGTCACCTCGTCGACGACGTCGGCCTCACCCTCGATGTCGACGACACCACCCACCGACGCGGCGAGCTCCTGAGCCCCCGTCACGATCTGAGAGCGGCGGGCCGCGGTGTCGAGGACGATGTCGTTGTCGGCGAGCACCTGCGCGAAGTCGGCGGCCGCGCGCACGGCGACGACCGGGGCGTCCGCGTTGCGGTGCACCCACGTCTCGCGGCCGCTCGCCATGTTCGAGACCTGGAACGGCACGACGGCCTCGCCGAGCAGCGCGAGGATCCACCGGATCGGCCGGGTGAACGACAGACCCGGCGCGTTCCAGCGCATGTTCTTCTCGGACCGCAGACCGGTCACGATCTTCGGCAGGATCTCGGCGAGCACCTCGACCGCCGGGCGGCCCGTCACCTCGCTGCTGACGCCGACGTACTCGACGCCGTCGATCGTGAGGCGCTCGAGCTGGTCGGCCTCGACACCCTGGCCCTTGGCGAAGCCCTGCGCGGCCTTGGTGAGGTTGCCGTCGGCGTCGTACGCGGCGGCGACCTTCGGGCCCTTCACGGTCCTGCGCGAGTCCTCCTCGCGCGCGGCGACGTCGGCGACGGTCGCGACCACGCGACGCGGCGTCGCGTCGACGGTGATCTCGCCGTGCGCGAGGCCGGTCCCGGCGAGCGCGGTGGTCAGCGCCTCGCGGACGGCGGCGACGGTGTTGCCGCACTCGTGCGGCGGCATCTCCTCGACGCCGATCTCGAACACCAGCGGGGCGGGGCCGGTCGGCACGGTGCCGGTCTCGGGCAGCGGCGGCGGGGTCGACTCGGTGGGCAGACCCAGGGGGTGCCCGAGCTCGGCCCGCTTCTCGATCCAGAGCTCGGAGACCTCGCGCGCGAGGCGCTGCATCGTGCGGAACGCGGCGGCCCGGTCGGTCGTCGATACCGCCCCGCGGGCGTCCATCACGTTGAAGGCGTGCGAGCACTTGAGGACGTAGATCTGCGCCGGCACCGGCAGCTTCGCCTCGACCATGCGCTTGGCCTCGGCGGCGTAGTCCTCGAACAGGCGACGGTTGGTCGCGACGTCCGCGTCGTCGAGGTAGTACCGGCTCATCTCGTACTCGGCCTGGCCGAAGGCCTCGCCGTAGGAGATGCCCGGCGCGTAGGCGATCTCCTTGAAGTGCCCCACGCCCTGCAGCGCCATGAGGATGCGCTCCATGCCGTAGGTCAGCTCGACGCAGACCGGGTCGAGCGTCTGACCGCCGACGGCCTGGAAGTAGGTGAACTGCGTGATCTCCATGCCGTTCAGCCAGACTTCCCAGCCCAACCCCCAGGCGCCGATGGCCGGCTGCGCCCAGTTGTCCTCGACGAACCGGATGTCGTTGGCCCGGGTGTCGACGCCGAGGGCCTCGAGGCTGCCCAGGTAGAGCTGCTGCGGGTCGCCGGGCTCCGGCTTGAGGATGACCTGGTACTGCGTGTGCATCTGGATGCGGTTCGGGTTCTCCCCGTACCGCGCGTCGTCCGGACGGACCGACGGCTCGACGTAGGCGACCTTCCACGGCTCCGGGCCGAGGACGCGCAGCATCGTCGCGGGGTTCGCGGTACCGGCGCCGACCTCGGTGTTCATCGGCTGCACGATCATCGCGCCGCGCTCGGTCCAGTAGCGGGTGAGCGCCAGCAGCGCGTCCTGCATTGTCAACATGCGAACAGTCCCGTCCCCATAAGCTCTGACCAGCGAGTCCTGGTCAGCCTTGATCGGCTTGGCGAGTCTAGTGAGCCGATGTGCTCCGCTCCGGCGCCCCGAGATGGCAGGCTTCGCCCCGGTATCAGTGATCTTGTCCGCCGACGGAGGCCGCTCGTGACTCTCAAGACCGTTTCCCGTTTCGGCGTGGTCCTGACGACCATGGCCTGCGTGGGTGTCTTCGCGGCCCCCGGCGCCCAGGCCGCCGACGTCGCCTTCACGACCGCCGACGGCGTCGTCGGCGGGAAGATCGCCGTCACCGTGAAGCTCACCTCCGACATCGCGGAGCCCGCGACGGTGCAGATCCACCTGTTCCAGAACGGCACCTGCGCCGGCAGCCCGATGCAGAACAACGGGACCCCGCTCTCCAGCAAGGTCTTCGAGGGCGCGAAGAAGAACTCCGAGTACACGTTCACCGTGAACAACATGAGCCCCGCCGGGACCTACTCCTGGGGCGCGGACGTCGACGAGGCCGGCAAGGACCCGGAGCGCAAGTGCTCGGCGCCCTTCGCGGTGAAGGAGGGCAACACCCCGCCCCCGCCGGTCGCGAAGTACACCTGCGGCGGCAAGCCCGCAACGTTCGTCGGCTCCAGCAAGGCCGAGCGGATCATCGGCTCCCCCGGTGACGACGTGATCGTCGCCCGCGGCGGCAACGACATCATCGAGGGCCGCGGCGGCAACGACATCATCTGCGGCGGCGCGGGCAACGACATCATCGTCGGCGGCGCCGGCAACGACCGCCTCTTCGGCGACAAGGGGGCCGACACCATCGCCGGCGGTTCGGGCAACGACGAGCTCCGCGGCGGCGCCGGCAACGACGACCTCCGGGGCAGCACCGGCAACGACCGTCTCTACGGCGGCGGCGGGAACGACCTCCTCAACGGCGGTGCCGGCACCGACCGCGGCAACGGCGGCGCCGGCCGCAACACCCTGCGGAACATCGAGCTCAAGGCCAGCTGACCCGCGCCTCTCCGACGCGCCGCGACCGCTCCGGTCGCGGCGCGTCGTGCGTTCGGGGTCCGAGAATCGCTCGCGAACCGACCGATTTGCGCCGTCACCGGTGTGACCGTTGGGGAGATATCGAACGGAGTACGCCACTTGGCACTGATGTGCCGTTGGTGAATTCATGGTGGCGCCTTTACTGAATGCGCCCCATGTGGCCTTTGGGACGGACTGGGCGTCGTCCGGCGCGCCAGTTCTCTGCGGCTGCTGCGAGCGCCTTGCTGCCTGGAGATCTCATGCACGTCAAGCGCATCGCCGCACTCGCGGCTCCTCTCCTCGCCGTCCCCGGCGCGGCCCTGCTCTTCTCCCCCGGGGCGGGGGCGGCGCCTGTTCCGCCCGGTTGCAGCGCCGCGGGCACCGCGGTCACCTGTACCTACAACACGGATCAGGACTTCACCGTCCCCACGGGCATCACCTCACTGACGATCGCAGCGCGCGGTCAGGCCGGGGAGTCCACCACCGGCGCGGTGGGCGGCGCACCTGCAGTCGTGACCGCGACCTTCACCGTTGCGGGCGGCGACATCCTCGCCCTCGACATCGGCGGCAACGGCACCGACGCCGCGCCCGGCGGCGATGCCGATGTTCAGGGCACCGGCGGGGACGGCGGCGGCGGCACCGTTGTCACGCGGGCCGGCACAAGGTTGATGGCCGCCGGCGGTGGCGGCGGCGCCGGTGACCCCAACGCGAACGGCGGCAGCGGTGGCACACCGACCGGCGGCGACGGCACGAACAATGCGTACGGGGGTGGGGCTGCCCAAGGAGCAGCGACCAATGCCGGCGAGAACGCGGATCAGCCCAACTCTGGCGGCGGCGGTGGTGGCGCGGTCGACGGCACCAACGTGCGCGGGGGCGGCGACAACGGACGACAGCCCGGAGGAAGCGGGGGCGGTGGCGCGAGCTTCGGCCCGATGGACGCCACCTTCGACCTGGGGCCGGTTGGCGCGGGCGGTCGAGTGGTCATCACCTACACCGACCCCAGCTTGAAGCCCGGCACCCCGACCCCCAGCCCCTGCGACGTGCCCGGTGCGATCCAAGGCGGGTCCGGCGGCGGAGTCATCACCGGCTCCCCCGGCCCCGACGTCATCAACGCCGGCAGCGGGAACAACATCATCTACGGCGGTGGTGGTGACGACATCATCTGCGCGGGGTCCGGGAACGACGTCGTCTACGGCGGCGACGGGGACGACATCATCTACGGCGGGTCCGGCAGCGACACCCTCCACGGTGAGGCCGGGGACGACACCCTCTACGGCGAGTCCGGGAACGACACCCTGAACGGCGGGGCCGGGACCGACACCCTGATCGGCGGATCGGGGAACGACACGGAGAACCAGGACTAGACCCCTCCGACAGCGGCTCCCCCCAGCAGTCGGACTCCACTCCTCCACCCGACTGCACGCCGCGCGACGAGCGCCGCCACCCCCCCGAGGGTGACGGCGCTCCGTCGTTGACCGTTGCGGCCGGCGACGTGAGGGCCGTCGGCCACCGGTCGCCGGACGCAACGAGAGGTCAGTGCTGGGCGCGGCAGCGGCGGGCGCGGCGGGCCGCCTCGGCGAGGAGGGCGCCGAGTCCGCGCTGGGCGGAGACGGCGTCGACCGCGCGATGAGGGAACGGGAGCCGGACGTCGCGGTGACCGGAGAGGCGCTCGACGCGCAGGACGATCCCGTAGCGGTCGAGGGCGAGCGGCAGAACCCGCGTCGCGGACTGCAGGACGTCGGGGTGGACGAGCCGGGTCAACTGGTCGATCGCCTCGGGGTGCGCGTCGGCCAGATGCAGGAGGAGGTCGGCCTCCTGCACCGCCAGCGGGTCGACGTCGGCGCGCACGAGCTCGTCCGGCGTGAGCACCGTCACCCGGCCCCGCTCGGTCAACTGGACGTGATCAAGCTCGAGGAGGAGCTCGGGGGTGCCGTAGCACTCGTCGCGGTGCATTAGGCTTAGCCAGCCGTGTGCCGTCAAACGCGCACGGACCCGGTCTCGGACTGCCGCAGCGGCGACGTCCGTGATCTCGATGCAGGCCTTGGCGTCACCTCCGGTGGCGTCGAGAACCTGCGTCACGCAGGAATGCGCAGGCGCCCAGAGGAGAAGTCGTCCGACGGCGTCGAGGGAGTGCAGCCCGGCGAACTCTTCGCGAGCTTCGCCGGTGGTCACCGTCAGGGAATCGGCGGCGGCGAGTAGGGTCACAACCCGCTCGGCGCTGGTGGGCCCCGGCGGGCCGCCGCTGCACTTGTTCGTCTGCGTCACGACAGGCTCCATTAGGTTAGGCTCACCTAAGTTACTACGCACGGAGTGGTTCTGTGAACTCATCTCGACCGAAGGCCAAGCGTTCGCGGGCGCTGGGCATCCCGCTGACGCCGAAGTGCGTCAAGTACTTCGAGGCACGCCCCTACCCGCCGGGCGTCCACGGCCGCGGCCGCAAGCAGAACTCGGACTACAAGGTCCGTCTGCTGGAGAAGCAGCGCCTGCGCGCGCAGTACGACATCTCCGAGACCCAGCTGCGTCGCGCCTACGAGCAGGCGAACGCGCACCCCGGCAAGACCGGTGAGGTCCTGCTGGCCGACCTGGAGACCCGCCTGGACGCCCTCGTCCTGCGCTCCGGCCTGGCCCGCACGATCTACCAGGCGCGTCAGATGGTCACCCACCAGCACATGCAGGTGAACGGTCAGCGCGTCGACCGTCCGTCGTACCGCGTGCAGCCCGGTGACGTCGTCTCGGTCTCCGACCGCAGCCGCAACAAGAAGAACTTCCAGGTCGCGGCCGCCGGCGCCAACGCGCCCGAGGCGATCCCGCCGTACCTGCAGGTCAACCACGGCGACCTGAAGTTCCGCCTCGAGCGGCCCCCGGTCCGCAGCGAGATCCCCGTCATCTGCGACGAGCAGCTCGTCGTCGAGTACTACTCCCGCTGATCTGCGGCGCCCGGGCGGCCCGCCGCCCGGCTGATCAACGTCCGACCAATGTGGCATGGGTCACGCTTGGTCGGACGTTGTGCGTTAAGCGGGTGAAGTGCGGCCCGGCTCCGTATCAAGATCATCGCGACAAGATCCACTTCGCGGCGGCCTTCGCGGTCGACGTGACAGGAGCCGCGGATGACGCCCAACCCGGACCTCCCCGCAACCCGCGCCGCTGCGGTGCGGGCTCCCCACCTCGTCCTGCCGGGGCTCGCGGTGGACGACCTGTGGCTGGCCGCGGACGGCGCGGTGGTCGCGGTCCTCACGGGGTCCGACTCGACCGGGACGGGGTCGGTGCTGTTCCTCGACACCGCCACCGGCGCGGAGCGCGGAGCGATCCCCGTCGGCCCCGGTGAGGTGGCCGTCGTGTCGGCGGAGTGGACCGCGGTCGCCGGGCAGGAGAACCACGCCGGCGAGGTCGTGGTGCGGCGGACTCTCACCGGCGAGTTCGTCGCGCAGCTGAACCCGCACGGCCCGGGTGGGGTGCACGCCCTCGCGCTCGCCGACCGGGGCGACCTCGGCGCGAGCATCGGCGAGGACGGCGAGGTCGCGCTCTGGCAGCCGGCCAACGGCGCGGTGTTCGCGACGCTGCGGCCCACCGACGAGGTGGACCTGGAGTGCTGCACCCTGACGTTCTCGCCCAACGGGCGGGTGCTGGCGGTCCGCACCGGCCCGGACGCCCTCGAGCTCTGGACCACCTCGCCGCGGCGCTTCCTCGAGGTCCTCCCCGAAACCGGGCTCCCCGTCTTCAGCCCCGACGGCCGTTGGGTGGCGGCCGCCGGGGCGGCGATCCGCCTCTACGACCTCCACGGCCTGCTCGAACCCGAGGCCCTGCTCGGCCGCGGGCCGCTGGCCTTCACGCCCGACGGCGCGCTCATGGTCGCCGTCACCCCGGACGGCAGCACCGAGATCTGGCGGACCGACCCGCCACAGCCGGCCACCCACCTGCGCGGCCGGCACCCGCGGCTGAGCCCGGACGGGCGGGCGATCGCGGTCGTCGCGACCGAGTCCGAGATCCTGCTCGCCGAGCCGGCGACCGGGCGCACCACGGCCCGGCTGACCGGGATCCGCGGCGAGGTGCAGTCGTTGACGGTGGGCCCGGCGGGGTCCGTGGTGGTCGCGGCCTGCTCGGACGCGGCGATTCGGGTCTGGCGCACCGACACCGCCTAAGGTCGGGCCGTGCGGATTCTGCGAATCTCCGAGGTGCTGCGCGGGGATGCCGCGCTCGGTTCGACCGTGACCGTCCAGGGCTGGGTGCGCACCCGCCGGGACTCGAAGGCCGGCATGTCCTTCGTCGCGGTCCACGACGGGTCGTGCTTCGCGACGCTGCAGGTCGTCGCCAAACCCGACCTGGCCAACTACGCCGACGAGGTGGCCCACCTGACCACCGGGTGCTCGGTGTCGGTGACCGGCACCGTGGTCGAGTCCAAGGGCAAGGGCCAGGCGGTCGAACTGCAGGCCACCGAGGTCTCGGTGCTCGGCTGGGTCGAGGACCCGGACACCTACCCGGCCGCGGCCAAGCAGCACACGTTCGAGTACCTGCGCGAGATCGCGCACCTGCGGCCGCGGACCAACACCTTCGGCGCCGTCACGCGCGTACGGCACTGCCTCGCGATGGCGGTGCACCGGTTCTTCGACTCACGTGGCTTCTTCTGGATCCACACGCCGATCATCACCGCCAACGACGCCGAGGGCGCCGGTGCGATGTTCCGCGTCTCGACGCTCGACCTCGCGAACCTGCCCCGCACCCCGGACGGCGCCGTCGACCACAGCCAGGACTTCTTCGGCCGGGAGGCGCACCTGACGGTCTCGGGCCAGCTGAACGTCGAGACCTACTGCATGGCGATGAGCAAGGTCTACACGTTCGGCCCCACCTTCCGCGCCGAGAACTCCAACACCGCACGCCACCTCGCCGAGTTCTGGATGGTCGAGCCCGAGATCGCCTTCGCGGACCTCGCCGCCGACGCCGACCTCGCCGAGGACTTCCTCAAGTACCTGTTCCGCGCCGTCCTCGACGAGCGGGCGGACGACCTCGCGTTCTTCGCCGAGCGCATCGACCCCGGCTGCATCGAGCGCCTGGAGACCTTCGTCGAGTCCAGCTTCGAGCGGATGGACTACACCGACGCGATCGAGGCCCTGCAGCGCTCGGGCAAGTCGTTCGAGTTCCCGGTGAGCTGGGGTGCGGACCTGCAGTCCGAGCACGAGCGCTACCTGACCGAGGAGCTCGTCGGCCGGCCCGTCGTCGTCATGAACTACCCGCGCGAGATCAAGGCGTTCTACATGCGGGCCAACGACGACGGCCGCACGGTCGCCGCGATGGACGTCCTCGCCCCGGGCATCGGCGAGATCATCGGCGGCTCCCAGCGCGAGGAGCGCCTCGACGTCCTCGACGCGCGGCTCGACGAGATGGGCCTGAACAAGGACGACTACTGGTGGTACCGGGACCTGCGCCGCTACGGCACGGTCCCGCACGCCGGGTTCGGCCTGGGCTTCGAGCGGACGATCGTGTACGCGACGGGGATGGCGAACATCCGCGACGTCATCCCGTTCCCCCGCACCCCGCGGAACGCGGATTTCTGAGCAGGCGTCATGCCGCTTCTGCTGGCGATCTTCCCGCTGATCGGCCGGTTGCTGCACAAACTGCTGCGCTCGGTCTTCAACAAGTCGGTCCGCAAGGCGCTGACGAAGGTCTTCGGCCCGATCTGGCGCAAGGTCGGCCAACCGGTCTGGACGCGGACCGGGGAACCGTTATGGCGGCGGCTCTGGCGTGAGGCGCCGCAGAAGCAGAAGATCCGCAAGCAGTTCGACGCGGTCAGCCACTGCCCGAACTGCAACCACTTCGCGGTGACCCACGTGGAGCGACTGAGTTCCCACCGGGTCATCCTCAAGGTCGTGCCCGGCCCCACCGTCGGCGAGAAGCGCCTGCGGGCGGTGTGCTCGGCCTGCGCGCACGTCCGCCCGGTCCGGGACGCCCCCGAGATCGCCCCACTGCTGAACTGACGCTGCTGAACTGACGCTGCTGAACTGACGCTCTGAGCTGATGCGTCGTCAGACCCGTTCGAGCTCGTGGTCGGGGACGTACTCCAGCAGATCGCCGGGCTGGCACTCCAGCACCCGGCACATCGCCTCGAGCGTGGAGAACCGCACCGCCTTCGCCCGGCCGTTCTTCAGGACCGCGACGTTCGCCGGCGTCAGCCCGACGGCCTCGGCGAACTCGCCGACACTCATCTTCCGCTTCGCGAGCTCGACGTCGATGCGGACGACGATCGCCACTCAGATCACCGCCTCGAGGTCGGTCCGCAGCGCGGTGGCCTGCCGCAGCAGCGCGCGCATCACGATCATCAGCAGGCCGACGACGGTGACCCCGACCGTCAGCAGGAACAGCGCCACGGGGGCGCCCGGGTCGTCGGCATGGAAGGCGACGGTGACGTCGATGCCGACCAGTACCACCCAGCCGGCCGCGATCGCGTAGATGATCGCGTCCACCCAGGCGAAGGACTCGGGGCTGAAGATCCGGTCGTGCACGACCCGCGTGAGCAGCTTCCAGATCGCGACGATCACGACCTGGACGCAGGCGATCAGCACGAACACCGCGGCCGTCGCCGGCCACCGCCAGTCCGCGTGCTCGGGGTGCTCGGACGCCATGTGCCGGAACTGACCCGGGAACGAGAGGGTCTGGAGCATCACCAGGAGCGCGAACATCACCACGAGGAACACGCGCAGACCCGTCACCGCACGTCGCTCCATCAACATGCATTGAGAATCGCTCGGTATCTATCGAAAGTCAATCGGTATCGCGGATGTCACGTGCCCGCGCCCGCAATGTCCCCTCCCCCGCGGAACTCGCGGCCCCGCTCACTAGTTTTGTCGCCCGTGGATGCCGACGTTCCTCCCCCGACCCCGCCGCAGATCCCGCCGCCCCCGGTTCGCCCCGCGCGGCCGCGGGCCCTGCACCAGGCCGAACGGGCGATCGAGTTCAGCCTGCTCGCCAGCCGCTGGCTGCTGCTGCCGCTGTACGTGATCCTCATGGCGGTGCTGGCGATCTTCGCCCTCAACGCCGCCGAGGAGCTCTGGCACCTCGCCCAGAACATCGGGCACATCTCCGAGGCCGAGCTCATCCTGTCGGCCCTGTCGCTGATCGACCTCGCGCTGGTGGCGAGTCTGATCGTGATGGTCGCGCTGTCCGGCTACGAGACGTTCGTGTCCCGGTTCGACACCACCGGCGACATGGAACAGCCCGAGTGGCTCGGCAAGCTCGACCTCGGCACGGTGAAGCTCAAGCTCGCCGCGTCCATCGTCGCGATCTCCGGCATCCACCTGCTCAAGAAGTACATGGCCACCGAGCCGCTCCCGAACGAGCGGCTGCTGACCCTCGCGGCGGTGCACCTCGCGTTCGTGGCCTCCGCGCTCCTGCTCGCCTGGGTCGACCGGATGTCCTTCGCCGACCACCGGCACTGACCCACCGGGGGCCGGCTCAGAGATCCTCGGCCCGCGGGACCGGGCCGCCGCCCTCCGGGATCGGACGGCCCGAGTCGCGCCACTTCACGGCCTCCGCGAACCCGTGCTCGGCGGCGAACGCCTGGAACCACCGGCCTTCCGGCGAGTGCCGGGTGATGCCGTCGAAGAGGGTCGCCAGCAGCTGCGTCCCGGCCAGGCCCATGTTGTCGTAGGCCTGATTGATCATCAGTTTCTGCATCGCGAGCTGGTTGGTCGGGACACCGGCGATGCGCTCGGCCAGCGCGTCGACCGCGGCGTCGAGCTCCTCCGCCGGGACGGCCTCCACGACCAGCCCCCACTCCGCGGCCTGCCGTCCGTCGATGGTGTCGCCGGTGAACAGCATCCGCTTCGCGCGCTCGGCACCGAGCCGGTAGACCCACATCGCCGTCGTCGGGCAGCCCCACACCCGCGAGGGCATGTAGCCGATCCGGGCGTCCTCGGCCATGACGACCAGGTCGCACGAGAGCGCGATGTCGCTGCCGCCGGCGACGGCGTAACCGTGGACCTTGGCGATCGTCGGCTTGAGCGAGCGGAACAGCGTGAAGAACTGGTCGGTGTTGCGCTTCATCAACCGAAAGTCGGCGATCGGATCCCAGACGACGTCCTGCGTCTGGTGCCCCGCCTCCGCGTAGTCCTTGAGGTCGTAGCCCGCGCAGAAGGCCCGACCCGCCCCGGCGACGACGATCACGTGCACCGCCGGGTCGTCGTTCGCCTGCTCCACCGCCGCCGCAATCTCGCCCGGCATGTCGTCGTCGATCGCGTTCAGCCGCTCGGGACGGTTGAGCGTCAGGTACGCGACACGATCCCGCGTCGCGTAGGTGATCGACCGGAACTCGGACATCAGCGGGAGCCGGACCGCGCCAGGAACGCCTCGTCGGTGCCGAGGTAGGAACTGATCACGTCCGGGTGGGCGAGGACCTCGGCCGGGGTGCCCGTCGCGATCACGGCGCCGGTCTCCAGCGCGACGAGCTCGTCGCACAGGTTCGACATCAGCGCCATGTCGTGCTCGACGACGACCATCGCGCAGTCGAGGTCGGCCTGGACCCGCTTGAGCACCGGCACGAGGGCCTCGGCCTCGCGCTGGGCGACACCGGCCGACGGCTCGTCGAGCAGAACCACGTCGGGCCGCTGCGCCAGCACGCACGCGAGCTCCACGATGCGGCGCGTACCGGTCGAGAGCTCACCGGTCAGGTGATCGCGGTACCGCGTCAGGCCGAGCGTCTCGAGCAGCTCCTCGACGCGCACCTGCACGGCGTCGTGGACGTCGAAGGCCGCGGGCAGCCACAGTGCGACCGCGAGCGGGTCCCGGCTCGCGAGGTGCCGGTCGAGCGCCACCGCGATCGTCTCCGACACCGTCAGGCCCGGGTACAGCCGCGCGTCCTGGAACGACCGGCCGAGCCCGCCGAGCGCCCGCTGGTACGGCGGCAGCTCGGTCACGTCATGGCCGGACAGGTACACCGTGCCCGCGTCGGGGACGAGGAAGCCGGAGAGCAGGTCGAAGATCGTCGTCTTGCCGGCGCCGTTGTGGCCGATGAGCCCGACGATCTTCCCCTTCGGCACGACCAGGTCGACGCCGTTGATGACCCGCACACCGCCGAAGCTCTTGTAGAGCCCCTTCGCCTCCAGGGCCGGCGTCGCCACCTTCTCCTCCCGGACGTCCGAAGACGTGGTCGTCACAGCAGCCACATCGTCGGACGTCGCGGTGGCTTCCCCGGCGGCGTTGCCGAGGAAGACGGCGCGGAGGATGTCGGGGCGGTCGAGCAGCTCGGCGGTGGGGCCGGCGAAGCGGACCCGGCCCTTCTCGAGGAACACCGCGCGCTCGGCGAGCAGCAGCGCGACGTTGACCGACTGCTCGACGACCACGACGGTGACGCCGCCGGCGTTGATCTCGCGGACCACGTCGACGAGCTCGCCGACGACCACCGGCGAGAGACCGAGCGAGAGCTCGTCGATGCAGAGCACCTTCGGGCGGACGGCCATCGCCATGGCCATCGAGAGCATCTGCTGCTCACCGCCGGAGAGGTCGCCGGCACGGGTGTCGATGCGCCGAGCCAGGGGCGGGAACAGCTCCAGGGCGCGACGGCGGGCGGCGGCGACGGCCTCGGCGTCGCGGCGGACCATCCAGGTCGCGAGGCGCAGGTTCTCCGCGACCGTCAGCGTCGGGAAGATGCCGCGGCCACCGGGCATCATCGCCAGGCCGCGGGCCGCGATCTTCTCCGGCGCGAGCTTGTCGATCGACTCGCCCTCCAGCGCGGCCGTGCCGTGCGTCGGCGGCAGCAGGCCGCACAGAGCACGCAGCACGGTCGACTTGCCGGCGCCGTTCGTGCCGAGCAGGGCGACGACCTCCCCGCGGCTGACGTCGAGGTCGACGCCGAAGAGCACCTGGTTCGGTCCGTAGGACGCCTCGATCCCGCGGCACCCCAGCGCGACGTCCGCGCCGGCGAGGGTGGCGTCCGCCCCGGAGCGGGCGTGCGCACGTTCGGCCGCAGCCTGCTCGGCGGCCGCCTCGGCCTCGGCGACCGCGAGCGCGGCGACCGCGGCGGGGTCGGTCTCGACGTCCACCTCGGGCGCCGCGGCGGCCTTGGTGAACGCGTCGTCCTGGTCCCACTCGACGCCGTGCCGTTTCGCGGCCCACATCGCGTAGCGGTCGCGGATCTTCGTGCCGGCCTGCGCGAGACCGCCCGGCAGGAGCAGCAGGACGACGAGGACGCCGACACCGGTCGCGACCAGTTGCAGCTGCGGGACCCAGTAGATGAGCAGGTGCAGCGCGACCGTGGCCGCGAGCGCACCGCCGATCGAGGCGACGCCACCGATGACCACCGTCGTGAACGCCAGCAGCGACAGCGAGGTGTTGTAGGTGCGGAGGCCGACCGCGCCGAGCGCGGTGGCGTGCACGGCGCCCGCCATGCCGGCGAGGACACCGCAGATGACGAACGCGGTGAGCTTCGAGCGGACGCCGTCGACCCCGGCGGCCGCCGCCGAGCGCGGGTTGTCGCGGGTGGCGACCATCGTGCGCCGCGTCCGCGCGCGGGCGAGGTTGCGGGCGACGACGACGGAGAACAGCACGAGCGACAG
Source organism: Sporichthya brevicatena (assembly GCF_039525035.1). Lineage (NCBI taxonomy): Bacteria > Bacillati > Actinomycetota > Actinomycetes > Sporichthyales > Sporichthyaceae > Sporichthya > Sporichthya brevicatena. The sequence continues at coordinate 121,913 of NZ_BAAAHE010000008.1, read as the reverse complement.
GCCGACCAGGTAGAGCGTGCGGTCCTCGCGCATGTCCCACCGCTGGAACAGCACAGGCCGGTCGAAGGCGCCCGGCACCAGCCACGGGAAGTTCGTCGGGTTGAAGAAGAACTGGTCGACGGCGACGGCGAAGGTCAGCGTCGTGACGGCGAGCAGCTGGCCGCTGACCCGCAACGCGGGGATCGCGACCAGCAGCGCCACCGCTGCACCCGCGGCACCACCGGCGATCATCGCGACGAAGAAGTCGACGTTCCACTTCGCCATCAGGTCACCGGCAACGACGCCACCGGTACCGAGGATGGCGATCTGACCCAGACTCACGGTCCCGGCCCAGCCGGTGAGGACCACGAGCGACACCGCGACGACGGCGTAGCAGGACGCGACGGTCGCGATGTTCAGCTGGCTCGGCGAACCGACCCACGCGAGCCCGACCAGCGCCGCGATGCAGGCGATCCCGAGGACGAGCTGCGCGATCCGGATCTCGGGCAGCACCTTGACACGGTGCGGCAGCCCGCGGACGGAGCCGGTGGTGAGCCAGGTGCCCTCGGCCGCAGCAGCCTCGGCGCGGCCCTTGTCGCCGCGCCTCAGCAGCAGCGCCGCACACAGCACGATCAGCAGCACGACCGAGGTGACCGACTGCTTGTCGGAGTTCCACCGGACGAGCTGGTCCAGGATGCCGAGCGCGACGCCGGCGACGAACGCCCGCGGCAGCGACGACAGACCGGCCACGACGGCGGCAGCGAGCGCGGGGAGCATGACCTGCGGACCCGACGAGGCGATCGAGAGGTTCAGGCCCTCCGACGGCGAGCGCAGGGTGACGGTCAGCGCGGCGAGACCGCCGGCGATCGTCCACACCAACAGGGAGAGCCGGTTGGCCGGGATGCCGAGCAGCCGGGCGCGGTCACCGTTCTCCGCGATGCCGCGGATCGCGATGCCGGCGTCGGTGCGCAGCAGGAACCAGGTGAGCGCCGCGAGCACGAACGGGACGACGAAGACCAGCGCGAAGTCGTTGCCGGAGATCAGCAGCGGGTCGACGTCCCAGGTGTACTCCGACAGCGGGGTCTTGAACGACCCGACGAGCACGGGGCCGTCCATCAGCGCCGGGGTCGCCGCCTGACCGGCTGCGAACAGCTGCGCGAGACCGATCGTGGCGACGGTGACGACGAGGCGCGGTGACTTGTCGAGGCTCCGCATCACGACGCGCTCGACCAGGGCACCGCAGAGCAGACCGACGGCGATGCCCGGGATGATCGCGATCGGCCAGGGCACGCCCTTGCCGAGGTGCAGCCCGATCGCGACCGAGGCCCCGAACCCACCGATCCCGGCGAGCGCGAAGTTCACGACCCGATGGCTGCGGTAGGTCAGGACGAGGCCGACCGCGAGCAGGCCGGTGCCGGTGCCGATCAGCGCGCCGAGGAAGACGACGCCGAGCGGGACGGTGTCCGGCGCGACCTGCGTCGCCACGAGCAGCGCCAGCACCGCGCCGACACCGACCGTCGTCGGCCCCTGCGGGAGCCGCGCCCAGACGCCCGACGGGGCGTCAGACTTGTGGGTGCTCACGCGTTCTCACGGATCGCGGCGGGCTCACGCGCGAACGCCTGCAGCTGCGCCGGAGCGGCGGGGCCCTTCGGCCACTTGCCCGGCTTGTAGCGCTTGTTGTCCGAGCGGTAGGCGCCCTTCGCGCCGTTGTACACCGAGACCGCCTCCGGGTCCCACCAGATCTCACGGGCGTCCCGGTACGGGGCCCAGGTGTTCTTCGGGTACGACCAGGTGCCCGCCGGCCCGGTGCCGCCCGGGTACGCGCGCAGACCGTCGGAGAACGTCTGCGGCGTCAGGTTCGGCCCGGCCATCTGCAGGCCCGTCGCCAGCTGGTACAGGAAGTAGTAGAAGATGTCGACGCCGAAGATCGGCTCGTGGTTCGGGTCCACGGACTTCGCGGCGGCGTAGGCGTAGCTCGCCTGCTGCGGCTGCTCCTCGCCGATCATCGAGAGCCCGAACGCGTGCTTCCACTGACTCGAGTCGTAGAGCTGGCCGAGGACCGAGGAGTCCATCAGCCCGACACCGGTGACCACGTACTCCGGGTAGTAGTTCTGCTGACTGAAGCGCGAGATCAGCAGCAGCGGGAGCAGCGGGTCGGAGGCGAGCACGATCGTCGTGATGCCGTCGGCCTTCATCTTGGCCGCGATGTTGTTGGCCTGGTCCGAGAGCGTCGCGAGGTCGAGCGTGTAGTTGTACCGGGTGACCTTGTGGCCGTTGGCCTCGATCTGCTTCTGCCCGGTGTTCGCGCACTGCTGATACTCGGGGTTGTCCGGGGTGATCAGGCCGACCTTGCGCTCCTTGCCCTTGATGCCCTCACCGGCGTGGTCCGCGGGGTAGCCGAAGACGCGCTTGTTCATGTACTCGGCGATGGTCTCCGAGAGCGAGGTGCAGTCCGGGAACGGGCTCCACGCGTACGGCGCGCGCTGGGCGAACCACTCGCGCGACATGTAGAGGGCGCCGATCGAGAGGACCTTCTGCCGCGACAGCGCGTCGGCGTAGGGCTGGGTGAAGGCGCTGATGTCGGCGAAGATGTTGAGCTCCTTGGCCGCGCGGATCGCGTCCGCGTTCGCGGCCTCCTGCCCGGCACCGACGATCTCGTTGAAGACCGAGCCCTTCCCCTGCCACTCCACGAGTTCGATCTTGCGCCCGTAGAACTGGAAGTTCTTCTCGAAGTACTTGACCAGGTTCTCCATCGTGCGACGGAAGTCCTCCTCCGTCGCCTGCGGGATCTGGTTCGCCTTCTCGCCGGCGAGGTCGCCGATCGTGGACTGGAAGTCCTTGATGTCCTCGACCGGGATGCGGAACCCGATGCGGATCTTGTCCTTGGTGACACCGCGGTAGGTCGCGCCGCCGTTGTCCTTGCCGGCCGGCCAGGTCATGCACGGCGGGGAGTACGGATCACCGGAGACCTGCTGCTTGCGGTCCGCACACGCGTCCGCGGCACCGGAGGCGGGCTTGCCGGTGCCCGCGCTCTGGGTCGTCGCCTTGCCGGGCTGCTGCGGCGTGCCGGGCGTCGTGACGCCGGGCACGACCGGCTCGCCGGGGGTGCCAACCGCCTGGCCACCGAGGTCGGAGGACTGGCCCGGCGCAAGCCCGGTGTCGCCGCCGGAGACCACGGTCTCCTCGCGCGCGATCGTCGGCACCAGCGTCACGACGAGCACGAAGGCGATCGCCAGCGCCAGCAGGGGGCCGTAGCCGCCGAGGATGCGGCGCGGCGCTGCCCCCAGCGTGCGAGCGGGGCGGGAGAGCTTCATCGAGAACGTTCCTCCTGGCCGGCGGTGACCGGGACGGGCGGGCGAACGACTGGACTGACGACCCGTCAGACGACGAGCCGTCAGCTCAATCTGGCTCGCAGTCGGTCGGCGGCGGCGAGCAGCACCACCAGCGCGAGGATCAGCCCGGCGGCGAGTCCCCCGCGTTCGGAGACGCAGCTGCCACCGTCGGCGTGGGTGGAGCGGCACGCGATCGAGAGCGGGCTCGCCTCACCGACGGTGGGGACAAGGTTGGCGCCGCCCGCGACCGTCGGCACCGCGCCCGGCGCGAGCGGGCCCGGGAGGGGCGCGGCGCCGAGGTCCGGCGGGACGACCCCGGGCGCGACACCGGTCGGGTCGAGCAGGCCACCGAGGCCGTCGCCGGTGCCGAAGGGGTTGTCGTAGACCGTCGCGTCGGTGCCGGCGCGGGCACCACCGAGGTCGATGTCGATGCCGCCGTTGTCGCCCATGGCGATCAGGGCGAGGTCGGCGACGAGGTAGCCGAAGCCGATCGCCTTGGCGAAGCCGCAGTCCGGCGAGGCCTGCAGCGGCTTGACCAGGTCGAGCAGCTGGGTGCGCAGCGGCTGCACGGCCTCCAGGGCCGGGCCGAGGACCGCGCGCATCTCCGGCGTCGTCGAGATCGTCAGCCGCAGCGGGCTGACGGAGACGAGGGTGTCGGTCTTCGAGACCGCCGGTGCGTTCAGCGAGAGGCCGAGCGGCTGAAGGACCTGGTTCGCGGCGTCGAGCGCCGTCTTCAGCTCGTTCGCGCCCTCGGTCGGGTAGTACTGCCCGGCGACGCGGATCGAGCCGACGCGGAACGACGCGGAGGAGTCACTCTTCGCGCCCGTGAGGTGCGAGGCCGTCCACTCCAGCCCCTGCAGGACGACGGCGCCGTCGGCGAGGCTGAGCCGGCTCAGCCCGCTGCTGGCGGTCGCGGCGCGCTGGACGTTCGGTTTGAGCTCCGAGGTGGCCGTGGAGACGCCACCGGCGGCGGTCAGGATGCCGGTCAGGTCGATCCGGGTGCCCTCGACGGTGGCGTCGGCCTTGGCGTTCGGCTTCGCGGCGCTGTACTGGCTGCCGAGCTCGATCGGGGTGCCGGCGCCGACGGAGGCCGTGCGCAGCTCGGCGGGGCCACCGCCGGAGGACACCGCGACGCCCTCGGGCATCGAACCCTCGGGGAACAGCGTCCCCGGCGCCATGCCGCAGGCGATCGGTGCCTTGGAGAGCGTCCCGAGCATGCCGGTGTCGACGCTCTCGGCCGAGGCGTTGCCCTGCGGGCCGGCGAACCGAGTACGAGTCTGACCGAAGCCCACGCCGACCCCGAGGCCGGACGACCGGATCGTCACCCGGGCCAGGCTCGCGGAGGCGGCGCCGGTGCCGGGCACGAAGGCCTCCTTCGCCGCGACGGGGGCGGCGAAGGCAGCGGACAGCGGAACCACAGCTGCCCCCGACAGGACGACTGCGGAAACGAGGGCCGGCACTGAAAGCGGCTGTCGACGCATCAGGATTCCACCGCCGCCTCTCTGGACTCGGCCGCCGGCGGGGCGGCTGGTCTGATCAGAGCACCCATCATGATGGTTGTCAGCTCAACTGGGTATTTCCCGGTCATATGGGCCAGCAAAGCTTCGAGTTCGGCCAGCATGTTGGCCTCGGGCGCGAGCGCCGCGGCGAATCCCTGCAGGTAGAGCATGTTGCGACTGAACAAGGCGAGTTCCTTGGGCGTCTGGAACCCGATCTTCATCAGGGACCCGATCATCGCCTTCATCTGACGCGTGATCAGCGTCAGATCGAGCTGGCTGAACGACGCGTCGGTGAACTCGGTCATCAGCGACTGGTACTTCTCGACCTCGGCGACCGCGGCCTCGATGTCCGCCCCGTCCGGCAGCGCGCCCATCTCGACCGCCGCCATCACCTGACCGCGCGAGTCCTGCTGCATCGAGGCGACGAGCATCCGCACGAGCAGCGCACGTTCCCGAGAGTCAATGCGACCGCACACTCCGTAGTCGACGAGCGAGATCGTTCCGTTCTCGGTGATGAGGACGTTCCCGGAGTGCAGGTCGCCGTGGAAGACGCCGTAGATCAACGCGTGCTCCAGGACGCCGGCCGCGGCCAGGCGGAGCAGCTTCGCCCCGTCGATCGCGTCGCCGTAGCGCTCGCGGGCCGCGGTGTAGGGCACGCCGTCGACGCGCTCCATGACGAGGACGTCGGAGGTGATCAGGCCGGGGATCGGACGCGGCACCCGGACGAAGCCCGTGCCCGCGGCCTCCCCGGCGGCGGCCACGTGGATCATGTTCAGCGCCTCGAGGCGGAAGTCGAGCTCGCCCAGGACCAGCTCCGCCGACAGCGGCAGGATCTCCTTGGCGTTGGTCATCCGCGCGGACTTGCTGACCTTCGTCGTGACCGCGGCGAGGACGGCCATCACCCGGAAGTCGGCGCCGAAGCGGCGCCGCAGGCCCGGCCGCTGCACCTTGACGACGACCTCGGTGCCGTCGAGCAGCACGGCGTCGTGGACCTGCGCGATCGACGCGGCGGCGCGGGGCTCCGGGCTGAACGAGGCGAACACCTCCCTCAGCGGGCGGCCCAGGCCGGCCTCGACCGCCTTCTCGGCCTCGCCCGCCGGCAACGGCGGGACCTCGTCGCGGCACCAGGCGAAGGCGGCGACCCACTCGTCGGGCAGCAGGCCCTGCGCGGTCGCGATGCCCTGCCCGACCTTCACGTACGCCGGCCCGCCGGCGTGGACGAGCTGCTGCGCCCGGCGGACGCCGGCGGACGGCCGGCCGCTCGGCTGCTCTCCCCTCCCCCCGGTAGGCGTTCGCAGCACCCGGCGGCGGACCACCGAGCCGGCCTCCCCGAGGGCGCCGAGGAGCGCGAACCAGCAGAACCGCACGAAGGTGACGACGACCGCGACCAGCGTCGCCGGCGTCAGGCGGGGGCCGGCCAGTGACCGGGCCTGCGCGCGGACGCGCGGCGCGACGACGTCGGCGTGGCGGCGCAGCAGCGCCAGCTCCTCGACCAGGCCGTCCCGGCCGCGGATCCACTCGGAATCCACGGCCAGGACGTCCAGGTCCGGCAGGGGCGGCGGGCCACCGGCCGCCGGGTTTCCGCGGCTCATGCGTCCCGCCCTTCTCCGCCACCTGCCGGTCGATCGAGGCTCTCCATGACTTCCCGGCCGGCGTCGACCATCGCGGGGATCGCCCCCAGGAGCGTCACCATGTCGATCTTCTCCACACCCGAGGACGCGAGCCCGCCCCAGACGAACTTGGCCAGGTAGTTCACGAAGTCCTGCCGGCTCATCGAGCGGCGGTTCAGCCACCAGTCGGTCGCCGCCAGGGCGAAGCCGACGGTTCCGAAGGCCCAGGGCTCGGCGCCGCCGGAGTCGACGCCGGCCGCGCGCAGCACCGAACCGATCATCTTCGACAGGTGCGCGCCGGCCTCGGTGGCCATCGGCAGCTCGGAGAGCCCGCCCGCGGGCAGGTCCCCGGCCACGCGGATCACCCAGCCGTAGATCTGGGGCTCACGCTCGACGAAGGAGACGAAGACGTCGAAGACCTTCGCCAGCAGTTCCTCGGGCTCGCCGCCGGACATCACGGCGAGCAATGCGTCGGCGGCGACGGTCTCGGTCAGCTTGCCGACGACGGCGGCCGTCAGGCCCAGGCGGTCGGTGAAGTGGTCGTAGAGAACAGGCTTGCTCATGCCGGCACCGGCGGCGAGCTCGGCGAGCGTCGCGTCCGGCCCGATGCGCCGAATCGCGCCGATGATGCCCTCGAGGTACTCCTCGCGGCGGACCGAGCGGCCGGCGGTCGAGCCGACCGGGCGGCCGGGGCGCCGGCGCGGGGGCGCGGCGGGGTCCGGGGTCTGCGTCGAGTTCCCGGTCGCCACGTTCCCTCCGCCCTCGTTTCCACTGTTCGGCGGCGTTCGCTGGACCCGACGCCGCCCGTCGCTGCACAATAACCCGATGCTGAGTAGGTTTATAGCCCTCCCGGGCCAGATTTTGCGGGGACAGTGCCAGCTAGCTGGCCTGTTGGCGATGGTCCCGCTCTGGACGGCCGAGCGCGTAATCCGACTCGCCGTAGCGGACGGCCCGTCCGGGCCGGCCGTCCCGCGCCGTAGACCCGGAGGAGAAATGGGCCACGAGTTCCTTTCCGAGGACTGGATCACCGAGGTCAAGGCCGTTCGCGACGAGTATGCGTCGCAACTGCCGGACGTCGGAGTCCCGGCGCTCAAGGTTAATGTCCTGATCACGGGGGCTCCCGAGACCGTTGCGCCGGACGGGGTCGTCCACGCGCACGCCGACACCGGCGGCCCGACCCTGGCCCTGGACACCGGCTCGCTCGCCGACCCGGACCTCACGGTCACCATCGACTACAACACCGCGTACGACCTGCTCGTCGAGCAGAAACCGAACGCCGCGATCGGCGCCTTCCTCTCCGGCCGCATCCGCCTGACCGGCGACATCGAGCGCCTCGCCTCCCAGACCGGCTTCGACCCGAGCTCGATCCCGGGCCTGCTCGCCAACTTCGGGATCACCGGCAGCTCCACCCTCGCCGACGTCGACCCCCTCGCCGCCGAGATCGGCGGCAAGATCCGGGCGCTCACCGCCTGAGTTCCCGCCGGGCTCTCCGGCCTGTTCCGCCGCCATTCGGGTAGTTCTTCCGACGGGCGGAAGGAGGCCGATTCCCATGGCCGCTCGGACGAGGCGGAAATCAGCCTTTCGGTCGGCATGTCGCTTCCGCCCTGACAAGGGATCCGACCGGGACGTACAAACGTCAGACGGGGGACGGACAGTTCGGGGCTTTTCGGGGGCGACAGATGGACCAGGCGACTGAGCTGCGGCGTGCCTACGCCACGCTCGGCATCAGCGAGAACGCGACGCTGGAGGAGGCCCGCGCGGCCTACTCGACCTGGTCGATGCTGCTCTCCGACCTCGCCGTCGTCGGCGACAGCTCCGGGGAGGCCGACGCCGAGGGCGCCGCGCGCACCTCCGAGCAGAGCGCACAGTCCCACGTCTCGTCCACATTCGCGCGCCACGAGCTCGACCTCGCCTGGTACGCCATCGAGCAGGCCCACATCGACGGGGCCCTGTTCGTCCGCCGCGCGCGGGGTTGCAGCGAGTGCGGCCGCACGCCGGCCGTCCGCATCACGTTGCACACCGTGCAGAGCGCCTGCTTCCGCGCCCGCCGCACCAGCACGTCCAGCCTGGTCTGCCGCGACTGCGGTCTGCAAGCCGTCGCCGACGCCCAGCGCACCAACCGCCGCGACGGCTGGTGGAACACGCTCGGCCCGATCTGGACGATGCAGGCGATCACCCGCAACGCGGGCGAGCGACGCTTCCTCCGTCGGGTCGACGCTCCGCCGCGCCGCCCGGCCCCGGGACCCCGCGTCTCGGAGGAGGACCTCTACGCGCCCCGCCCCCGTCGCCGCAGCGTCCGGATCCTCGGCTGGATCACCGGCCTCGCCGCGATCAGCCTGACCGTCGGCATGGCCGTTCCCGTCGCCACCGGCGACCACGAGCCGCCGCCCCCGGCCACCTCGTCCGCGGACCCCGCGAAGTAGCGGTCGGTCGGTCGGATCAGACCGACTGGATCGAGCCCGCGTAGAACTTGTCGAGGACGTCGGCGTACTTGGACTCGACGGTCTTGCGCCGGACCTTCATGCTCGCGGTCAGTTCCCCGGTCTCGACGGTGAAGTCGGTCGGGAGGATCGCGAAGTCCTTGATCGTCGAGTAGCTCGGCAGCGACGAGTTCACCTCGTCGATCGCCTTGCGCACCTCGGCCCGGACGGTCTCGTTGGTCGCCCACGCAGCCGCGTCGGCACCGAGCCCGTTGGCCTCGGCCCAGGGCTTGGTGACGTCGGGGTCGAGCGTCACCAACGCGACGCAGAAGTTGCGGCGGTCGCCGTGGACGACGACGTTGCCGACGTATGGGCACGTCGCCTTGATCGAGCTCTCGATCGGCGCCGGGGCGACGTACTTGCCGCCCGAGGTCTTGATCAGTTCCTTCTTGCGGTCGGTGATGCGCAGCCGCCCGACCTCGTCGAGCTCGCCGATGTCGCCGGTCGCGAGCCAGCCGCCGTCGAGCAGCGTGGCCGCGGTCTCGTCGGGCAGTCCGTGGTAGCCGCGCATGATGCCGCGGCTGCGGAAGAGCACCTCGCCGTCCTCGGCGATCTTCACCTCGGTGCCGGGCAGCGGCGGGCCGACCGTGCCGAACTTCGCCGCCCCGGGTCGGTTCACGAAGCTCGCGGCCGAGGACTCGGTGAGGCCGTAGCCCTCGAGGATCGTCATGCCGGCGGCGTCGAAGAACTCGGCGATCTCGGCCGACAGCGGCGCGGAGCCGGAGATGAAGTAGCGGATCCGGCCACCGAAGCGACCGCGGATCTTCGAAAGGACCAAGCGGTCCGCGACCTGCAACTGAATCTGCGTCAGAAGTGACGGGGACTTGCCGGCCTGTCGGGCCTTCGTCGCCTCCAGCCCGACCCCGCGGGCCCACCCGAACAGGTGTGCCTTGATCCCGCCCTCGCCGCGGACCGTGGCGACGATCGTGTTGTGGATCTTCTCGAACACCCGCGGCGCCGCGGCGACGACCGTCGGGCGGAGCTCGCCGAGGTTGGCCGCGATCCGGTCCACGCTGCCGTCGACGGCCGTCGGGGCCCCGGCCGCGATCATCATGACCACGAGCGCCTTGCCGAACGAGTGCGACATCGGCAGCCACAGGAAGTGCAGGTCGTCGGGCCGCACGATCGCGACGGCCATCACGGCCTCGGCGACGTAGACCCAGTTGTCGTGGGTCAGCTCGACGCCCTTGGGCCGGCCGGTCGTGCCGGAGGTGTACATCAGCGTCGCGAGGCGGTCGCCGGTGATGGCGGCGACACGCTCGGCGTAGGCCGCCGGGTCCGCCTCGGGGCGCTTCGCGCCGTCCGCCTCCAGATCCGCGAACGAGTGGACCCAGTCGCCGTCCCCGGCACCGTCCATGACGACGACCGCACGCACCGAAGGGATCTGGTCCCGCACCGAGCGCAGCTTGGCCACCTGCTCGTCGTTCTCCGCGATCACGATCCGGGTGTCGGAGTCGCTGATGACGAAGGCGCACTCGCCCGCGGTGTTCGACGGGTAGATCGTCGTCGTCGCGCCGCCGGCGGCGAGGATCGCGAGATCGCCGAGGATCCACTCCACCCGCGTGCTGGACAGGATCGCGACGCGGGTCTCGGACTCGACGCCGAGACCGATCAGCCCGGCGGCGAGCGCGCGGACCCGGTCCTGGGCCTGCGCCCAGGTGAGGTCGGCCCAGCCGCTGCCGCTGCGGAAGCTGAAGGCCGTGGCATTCGGCGTCCGGGTGACGCGGTCGACGAGCAGCCCCGGGATCGAGGCAGCGGTGGCGTGGTCGGCGGTGGAACCGGCGGTGGCGGACAAGGGCGGGCCCTTCACGCGGGGAGTGTTCTGGTGATCACTCTAGGCGTGCTGCCCGGACAGAGGGGTAGGCGCAACTCATGACGCAGATGAGCACCCACCGCCGTTCGGACCCGGCGGACATGTCGATGGGCGAGCTGGTCTCGTCCCTGTCCGAGCAGACGTCCCGCCTGGTTCGGGACGAGATCAAGCTGGCGACCAAGGAGCTGCAGGCCAAGGGCAAGCACGCCGGCCTCGGCGCCGGCATGTTCGGTGGCGCGGGGGTGGTGGCGCTCTACGGCGTCGGCGCCCTGGTGGCCGCCGCCATCGGTGGCCTCGCGCTGGCGATGGACGTGTGGGCGGCGGCGCTGATCGTCGCGGCCGTCCTGTTCGCCGTGGCCGCCGTTCTCGGCCTCACGGGCAAGAAGCAGGTCAAGCAGGCGGTCCCGCCTGCGCCCGAGCAGGCCATGGCCGGCGTGAAGTCCGACATCGAGACCGTGAAGGAGCACGCCCGCCGATGACCACCTCCGAGAACGCCCAGGGCACGGCCGAGGAGTCGGCCGAGCCGCAGACCATCGACGAGATCGAGGCCGAGATCGAGGCGACCCGGGAGGAGCTCGGGGCGACCGTCGACGAGCTCTCACACCGGCTCGACGTGAAGGGCCGCGCGCAGGACAAGGTCTCCGACATCAAGGTCGCCGCCTCCGAGAAGGCCGGCGACGTCAAGACCGTCGTGACGGAGAAGACCTCCGTCCTCGGCGAGCAGGTCAAGCACACCGCGACCGACGTGACCGAGAAGGTCAAGCCCCTGGCCCAGCGCCGCGAGGTGCAGGCCGCCGCGGCCGGCGCGCTGCTGCTCGGCGTCGGCGCCGCCGTCGTCTCGCACCGTCGGAAGTGAGGGACCGTCCATGAAGCTGCTCTACAAGCCCCTGGCGATCGCCCTCGGCATCGCCGCCGGCTCGATCGCCGGCAAGATCGTCACCAAGGTCTGGACGAAGGTGGACGACAACGACGTCCCCCCGGAGCCGGACCTGAAGGAAGCGTCGTGGGCCGTCGTGCTCGCCGGCGCCGCCCTGCAGGGCGTCGTCTACTCCGTCGTGAAGGCGGCGGTGAAGCGCGGCGGCGCCCAGGGCATGGAGAAGGTGACCGGCACCTGGCCCGGCAAGACCGCCGACGACCTCGAGACCGCCGCCGCCTGACCCAGGCCACCTACCCGGCTCAGTTCAATAAAGGGTGACACCCCTTACTGCGCAGTAAGGGGTGTCACCCTTTTTTGACATGCCACGGGCCGGACGACCGCCACAAGGGGTGACACCCTTTCTGGCGCCAGAAAGGGTGTCACCCCTTGTGGGGGGTCAGGCCGGGGTCGGGTCAGGCCGGGGTCATGCCCTGCAGTTCGCCGAAGACGAGGGCGTAGGAGCCGAGGCCGAGGAGCTTGTCCGCGGGGAGTTCGTAGACCTCGGTGAGGACGGCGCGGAGGGCGCCGGTCTCCGGGTCGAAGTCGACGTCGTCGACGACGCCGAGGCCGTTACCGGTCTCCTCGATCGCGGGCTTGCCGATCGGGTCGAGGTCAGGGTCGGCCCGGCGTTCCTCGGCGCTGTCCGCGGGGGTGCGCAGGACGTCGGCGTCGGCGACGGTGACGGCGTCGGGGCCGAAGGACTCGAGGCGGTCCCACGGCAGGACGTTCGCGTCGCCGTCGGTCTCCAACCGGACGCCGACGATCCGCGCCGCCTCGGCCTCGATGAGGAAACCGGCGACGTGGCCGAGTGTGGTGGCGGTGGACGTCGCGACGACGGGGCGAAGCCGGGCCTCAGTGATCCGCATTGCCCCTCCCGGGGACGACGAGGCGCTCGCCGGACACCGCGACGGCGTCGTCGAGCGGGACGGTGACGGTGTGGCCGTCGTCGGACTTCACCTCGTAGCCGACGACCTTCGGCGGCCGGTGCGAGGGATCGAGCAGGACGTCGGTGACCTCACCGAGGTCGGCGCCCTCCTCGGTGAGGACACGGTCGGCGAGGACGTTGTTGCCCCGGCGCTCGGCGGCGTCGACCACGTCGTCCACCGGGACGAGCACGTGCGCCCCGGCGACCACGACGGCGGCGTCTCCGATGCCGTGGACGGCCGCGATAGGCAGCGCGTCGCCGCGGGTCCGGCCGAAGAAGCCGGGGTTGTTGAGCGTGAAGCCCAGCAGCTCCCCGGACGAGCGGTCGAAGACGACGTCCTTGATCTCCGCGAGGCGGTCACCGCCGAGGGAGACCAGCGGCTGACCGGACAGGTCGCCGGCGTGCAGGTAGGCCGTCATCGGGCACCGCCCGGGTTCCGGCCGCGCGAGCGGCCGCCCGAGCGGTCGACCCCGAGCACGCCACCGGCGCGTGAGCGCCGATGGTGGACGGCGAAGGCCGCAGCACCGGCCGCGATCACCAACAGAACGAGGAGAACCAGCGTCAGCGTGGTCACCGTGACACCTCCGGCGAACGGGACTTTGGCTCGCCCCTACCCGCGCGGATCGCGCTCACGCGCCGGTCAGTAGCGGTCTCCCACGGGCGGCGGCAGGTCGTCGAGACGCTTGCGGTCGTCCTCGGAGAGCACGAGCGTCGCGGCGCCCGCGTTCTCCGCCACCCGGGCCGGTCGCCGGGTGCCCGGGATCGGCACGATCGCCGGGGAGACCGTCAGCGTCCACGCGATCGCGACCTGGGCCGGTGTCGCACCGAGACCCTCGGCGACGGCGCGGATGCCGTCGACGATCTGCTGGTTCGCCGCGCGCGCCTCGGCGGTGAACCGGGGGTTCCGGGCACGGAAGTCCTTGGCCTCGAACTGGGTGTTCGCGTCGACGGCGCCGGTCAGATAGCCGCGGCCCAGCGGCGCGAACGGGATGAAGCTCGCGCCGTTCGCCTCGCACCACGGGATCACGTCGGCCAGGCGGTCCCGCGTCCAGAGCGAGAACTCCGACTGCACCGACGCGACGGGGTGGATCGCGTGCGCCCGGGCGCACTCGTCGACGCTCGTCTCGGACAGGCCGAGATGCCGCACGAGACCGCGCTCGACGAGTTCGGCCATCGCACCCCACGTCTCCTCGATCGGGACCTCGGGGTCGACGCGGTGCAGCTGGAACAGGTCGACGTGGTCGACGCCGAGCCGGCGCAGCGAGTCCTCGCACGACGAGCGGACCGAGTCGGGCCGCCCGTCCTTGACGAACTCGTAGGTCTGCGGGTCGACGAGCAGGCCGACCTTGGTCGCGAGGACGGTCTCGTCGCGCCGTCCCGCGATCGCGCGGCCGACCAGTTCCTCGTTGTGGAACGGCCCGTACGCCGGGGCGGTGTCGATGAGGGTGACGCCGGCGTCGAGGGCGGTGGAGATCGCCGCGATCGCGGTGTCGTCGTCCTTCTGGGTCGGGTCGTAGGCCCACGACATGCTCATGCAGCCGAGGCCGACGGCCCCGACGTCGAGGCCGGTGGAGCCGAGCGGTCGGGTGGGAATCTTCGTCATGAGGGGTTCCTGCCCTCGAGGGGGATGTTCCGTAACACCAACAGGAAGACGATCGCGCCCGCGATGCAGAACGCGGTGTCGGCCAGGTTGAACACCGGCCAGTTCTTCAGGTGCAGGAAGTCGACGACGTGACCCCGCATGAAGCCCGGTGAGCGGAACAGTCGGTCCGTCAGATTGCCGAGCGCACCGCCGAGAACGAGCCCGAACACGACCGCCCACCAGGTGCTGCCCAGCCGGCCCGCGGTGCGCAGGACGACACCGACGACCACCAGCGAGAGCAGCGTGAAGACGATCGTCATGCTGACGCCGATGCCGAACGCGGCGCCGGGGTTGCGGGTCAGCTCCAACTGGAACAGGTCGCCGACGATCTTGATCGACTCGTCGGGGTCACCGAGGCGCTTGACTGCCCAGATCTTGGTGAGCAGGTCCGCGGCGTAGACCAGGACGGCCGTCACGCCCACGATGAGCAGGTTGCGTCGCCGGACCTCGAGGGGTGGGCGGTAGATCTCCGACATCCGCGCGGTCAGGCCCGCCCGGACTCGAGGTCGACGAGAGCCTGCAACAGCCCCGGCGGCGTCGGCTGCCCGAGCGAGCCCAGCGCCTTCGCGTACAGCTGGCGCTTGAGCGCAGACACCGCCTCCCGGCCGTTCCCGGCGTGGGCCCCGGCGAGCGCGACCGCGCGGGCGACGACCTCGTCCTCGGCCACCGCCTCGTCGACGATGCCCGCGGCGACGGCGTCCGGGCCGCCGAACCGCTGGCCGAGCACGATCGCCCGGTGCGCGACCGATGGGTTCAACCGCGCGGTGAGCAGGTCGTTCATACCGGGGGTGAACACCGCCCCGAAGGTGACCTCGGGGAGGCACACGAAGCCGCGGTCGGCGCGCATCACGCGCAGGTCGTGCGCGAGGGCGTAGAGCAGCCCCGCCGCGAAGCAGTGCCCGCCGATGGCGGCGACCGTCGGGACCGGGAAGGTGAGCATGCGGGCGAGCAGGCGCTCCCCGGCGATCACGGTCTCGGGAGCCAGATCACGATTGGCCGCGATCCAGGGGGTATCGAAACCGTTGGACCAGATCTTGCCCTCGGCGGTGGTGACCAGGGCGGTGAAGGAACCCTGCTCGACCTCGGTGAGCAGGGCGTCGAGAGCCCGGACGGAGTCGAGGTTGAAGCGGTTCTCCCCCGCGCCGAGCGAGAGAACGGCGACGGAGCCGTCCTTGTCCAGCCGGGGCGTCGCCGCCAGGCTCTCCGTCATCGTGCGCCCCTTTCGCCCGGCCGCCGTCCGCGGCATTGTGACCCAATCTATGGGGGTCAGTCGGAGGACGGTGCTGGGCTGGGGGCTCGCGGTTGCCGCGAGCGCCACCGGCTGCGGCAACGACCCCGCGCCCGGGGCCGCGCCGGAGCCCGCTCTGGAGATCCCCGGGGGCTACCTGGAGACCGGCTCGTTCCTGTCCGAGGCGATGGGGGCGGGCGACGTCCGCTACGCGATCTCCTACCCGCCGGGGTTCGAGCCGGGTGCGCAGCTGCCGATGGTCCTGGAGCTGTTCGGCCGTGGCGGGAACGAGCTGATCCCGTTCTCCCGGACGAACCTGGCGCTCGGGCGCATCCAGGCGATGGTGATCAAGCGGGGGATGCCGCCGTTCGCGGTGGCGACCGTCAACGGGGGCCCGACCTCGTACTGGCACCGGCGGGCGACCGGCGTCGACCCGCAGGCGATGATCCTCGACGAGTACCTGCCGCTGCTCGCGTCCAAGGGCCTGCTCGTGGACCGGATCGCCCTCCTGGGTGAATCGATGGGCGGCTACGGCGCCCTGCTGCTCGCGCAGCGGCTCGGGGCCGAGCGGGTGGCGGCGGTCGCGGTCTACGCCCCGGCCATCTACCGGACCTCCGGCATCACGGCGCCGGGCGCGTTCGACGGCCCGGAGGACTTCGCGGCCCACGACGTCATGTCGGGGGCGGCCCGGCTGCGCGGCATTCCGATGCGCATCGTGTGCGGGACGTTCGACCCCTTCTACGCGATGACGCAGACCTTCGCCCGGCTCCCGCACGAGCCCCCGGTGCAGGCCACGTACGCCGAGGAGGGGCACTCCGCCACCTACTGGCGGCGCGAGACCCCGGCCCAGCTTCGGTTCCTGGCGGAGCGCCTCGGGCCGGTGAGCGCCTCCGTCAGGAGCTGATCGGGTCCTCGGTCGGCCGGGGCAGGCGAGCAGCGGAGGCCGGCGCGTTCGCGGGGAGCGGGTTGCCGGCCGGCGTAGCGGCCGGAGCCGTGAACGCGTCCGGAGACGAGCCGTTCGAGCCGGTGAGCGCGGCCTTCGCGTCCTCCTCGGCCTCCAGGCTCCCGCGCGGGGCGACCCAGAGCTGCGGCTGGCCGGTGATCGAGGCGATCAGCTCGAACGCCGGGTGGTAGTGCAGCAGCGCGGCGTCGTGGTGCTCGGCGACGGCGGCCGTGAGCAGGTCGAGGATCCCGACCGAGCGGTGCTGCATCTTCTCCGCGAGCTGGACCTGCACCTCGCGCGCCCGCTCCGCGACGTCCTCGGTGATCTCGAGGTTGAGGTAGCGGTCCCGGCGACGTGCGTCGATCGCGGCGAGGTCGGCGGCCGTCCGGCCGGAGTAGCCGGCGGCGAGGTCGACGGTGATGCACGTGGCCGCGACGCGGTCCGTGATCAGCGTCTGCAGCGTGTACCGCACCTGCGCGAGGTGCGCCTTCGACAGCGCCGAGGTGTCGATCAGGTAGAGACGTCCCGCCATGCTCACTGAAGTTCCCCCTTGCGCAAGTGCTCGCTCGGGGAACTCAGTTCTGTGTCGATGGTTCGCTCGCTGCGCTCGCTCACAGTCGGCTGCCCCGCATCACGTACTCGTCACTGATGTCCGGGCCCGTGCCGAGCGCGAACGGGTCGTCGAACATGGCCTCGATGCGGGCCCGTCGGCCGGCCACCAGGGCCAGTGCCGCATTCACGGTTTCCTCGTTGGTCGAGGTGCCCAGTTCCTCGGCGGCCTGCGCCAGGTTCTCCTCGTTGAGGTCGACCATGATCACCATGGGCACACCGTAAGGGATCGACGGCGACGGTAGGTCGCGGTTCGCGCAATGCCCTGCTCACGTGGTCGCCAAGCACGCTGGGAAGATGTGCCCGGACCACGGGAGGACGCCACGATGACCAGCCGGACGACGCAGTTCGAGACCCTGACCGTCGAGCGGATCGAGCGCGTCGAGCGCATCACCCTGAACCGGCCGGAGGACGCCCACGGCGTCAACCTGACGCTGGCTCGGGAGCTGGCCGTGGTCGCCCGGGAGTGCGACCAGGACCCCGAGGTCCGCGCCGTCCTGCTCACCGCCACGGGCCGGTTCTTCTGCGCCGGCGGGGACCTGAAGGAGATGGCCGCGCACGCGGACCGCCCGGGGCCGTTCGTCAAGGAGCTCGCGGACACCCTGCACCGGGCGAGCTCCTCGTTCGCCCGGATGGCCGCACCGCTGGTCGTCGCGGTGAACGGCGTCGCGGCCGGGGCCGGCTTCAGCCTCGCGATCAGCGGTGACCTCGTGCTCGCCGCCGAGTCGGCGAAGTTCACCGCCGCGTACACGAGGGCCGGTCTGAGCCCCGACGGCGGGCTCACCTACGCGCTCCCCCGCCTGGTCGGGCTGCGCCGCGCTCAGGAGCTGATCCTCACCAACCGCCTCCTGACGGCACCGGAGGCCGAGGCGTGGGGCCTGGTCACCCGCGTCGTGCCGGACGCCGAGCTGGCCGAGGTCGCCCTCGCCGCGGCGAGCGACCTCGCCGCCGGCGCGGCCGGCTCGAACGCAGCGGTGAAGTCCCTGCTGCTGAGCTCGTACGGCAACGACTTCGAGGCGCAGATCGAGCTCGAGGCGCGGACGATCGCGGCGTGCGCCGCCTCCCCCGACGGCGCCGAGGGCCGCGAGGCCTTCATCGCCAAACGGGCGCCGAAGTTCGCCTGACCCGCTCGGGCCGGTAGGGGCCCGCGGGGGCCGTGCACTCCCGGCCCCGGGGTGGCGTGACCTGACCGAAATGTCCGGCTCGTACGCTCTGCGGCCCACCCACACCCCCGGACGTGCGCCGTGCTGACTCTGGCGTCCTGGGCTGTTGCCCTCGCGCTCACCGCGCCGACGACCGGAATCTCCGCTGCGGAGACCGTCGCCTTCGAGAGGTGTCCCGGGCACGAGGTGATGATCGAGGACGGCACCGCGGAGGGGCGCCACGTCGGCATCGTCAAGGCGCGGTCGGCCAAGAAGACGATCACCTACCGCGTCACCGAGGCCCCCGGCACGCTGATCCGGTACTTCTGCCACATCAACAACCACGACACCCTCGGACAGACAGCGATCCTGCGCGTCGTGTGACGCGCAGGACCGCTGTGCTGCTGGGCTGACGTCGCGTCAGCTGAGGATGGCGTCCAGCGCCTTCTTCAGGGCGCTCGGCTGGGAGGGACGACGCGGAGCGGTCGGGCGCATCTCGAGCATCCTCTGCCCGATCTCCTGGAGCGGCTTGCGGCCGAGGGCCTCACGGACCTTCGGGAACCACTCGTCCTCCTCCTCCTCGATGTGGTGCCGCACGTTCTCCATCAGCACCATCATCTTCGGCACGAAGCGCTCGTCCTCGGGCGACATCGCGGCGAGCTCCATGCAGAGCACGTCGGCGACGTGGTGCTCCTCGTAGGACTCGAGGATGTCGTCCTCGATGTCCGGGACGAGCTCACGGACGCGCGGGTACATGCACTCGTTCTCGAGGTACGTGTGCACCGTCAGATTGGCGATGATCTCGTCCGCCAGCTTCTGCTTGGTCGCCAGGGCGTTCTTGCCCGCGTTCTCGAACTCGGTGAACAGGCGCTTGATGTCCTGGTGATCCTGCTTGAGCAGGACGAGGGCGTCGGTCGACACGATGATCTCCTCGGGCGGTGGGTCGATGTCCTGCTGAGGAGCTGCCCGGCCCACCCCGGGCGATGCCGCGAACCTCGTCACAGCAGGGGGAGGACCTCCTCGGCCAGGAAGCGGATCCCGCCGGCCTGGTTGTCGCCCATCTGTGCGATGTAGATCTCGTCGAAGCCCGCGTCCACGTACTCGCGGATGCGCTCGACCGCGATCTGCGGGTCGGGGCCGCACGCGACCTTCTCCGCGAGCCGATCCGGGGTGTTGTTCTCCCCGATGGACTCGAAGGTGTGCCACATCGGCACGTCCTGCGAGGCCTGACCGCCCATGCCGGAATGGCTCCAGAGCCGGAACGCCGTCTCCTTGGCCTCCTCCTCGGTCGGGGCCCAGCAGATCTTGAGTCCGGCCTGGGTGACGCCGTTGTTCTTGCTCTTGAACTGCGCGTGCCCGTCGGCGTCCGGAGAGGTCGACATCCAGCCGTCGCCGATGCGGGCGGCGAGGTCGGTGGCCTCGGGCCCGAAACCGGAGATCAGGACCGGGATGTCCTCCTCGGGCAGGCTGAAGATCTTCGCGTTGTGCACGGTGTAGTACCGACCCTGGTGGGTGACGATCTCACCCGACCAGAGTTGCCGCATGACGTCGACCGCCTCCTCGAGGCGTTCGAGCCGGATCGACACCGGCGGCCAGGCCTCCCCGAGGATGTGCTCGTTGAGCGCCTCCCCGGAGCCCACGCCGAACCGGAACCGGCCGGGCGCGAGGGCGGCGGTGGTCGCGGCGGCCTGGGCCAGGATCGCCGGGTGGATCCGGAACGTCGGGCACGTGACGGCCGTGGTCATCGTCAGCTGCGTCGTCGTCGCCAGCCCGCCGAGCACGGACCAGACGAACGAACTCTGGCCCTGACTCTCCTGCCACGGGTGGTAGTGGTCGGACAGCCAGGCGTGGGTGAATCCGGCCTGCTCGGCGAGCTGACCGGCCTCCACCATCGCGCGAGGGTTGAGCTCTTCACCGGAGAGGAAGATTCCGAAGGTCGTCATGCCGCGGACCTACCCGGGAAGAGCCTGGCCATGAGTGCATCCCCAACTGCCGACCAGTCCCCCACCGAGAACGCCCCGGACCCGCTGTCCGACCCCGCCGCCGAGGCGGCCGGCAAGCTCGGCGAGGCGCTGGAGTACGTGGAGCGGGCCCGCGGCCAGCTCTACGAGTTCCACCACCACATCGGCCACGCCGACCTGATGCTCGACGAGGTCCTCGAGGGCCTGGAGAAGGGCGGCCACACCGACCTGGTCGCGCTGATCCGCGAACGGGTCTACGGCCGCGACGTCCTCCAGGGCCGCTGGACCTACCAGGTCGTCGACGAGTTCGACGACAACTACTACGCGGCCTGGAAGGACGTGACGGCCACGGTGCGGGACAAGGTCCCGGGCGGCGGCCGCCACGAGCACGAGGCCGCGCTCAAACGGCGCCGTTCTCCGTTATCGGACCCGGCGTTGTCGGCTCCGCCGTCGGAGAGCCGGACGACGTAGCCGACCCCCGACGTCGCGCCGGCGCCCGCCCCTTCGGCTGCGTCGGCGCCGGCAGCTGGCGACGCACCGGCAGCTGCTTGGTGACCGAGGACTTCGGCTCGAGAGTGAACGCCTCGCCGTGGTGCGCCAGCTCCAACGCCGAGTCGCCGGACTCCAGCGTGTAGGTCGCCTCGTGCTCGTCGATCTCCACGCGCAGTCGTGACCCGCGGAAGAGCAGGGCGAACCGCAGCCCGGTGAGCCCGCGCGGCAGTTGCGGGGCGAAGCACAGGCAGCGGTTGACGTCCCGCAACCCGCCGAACCCGGCGACGAGCGCGCTCCACGTCCCCGCCAGCGCCGCGAGGTGCAGTCCGTGGGAGGTGTTCGACGCGAGGTCGCGCAGGTCGACCAACGCGGTCTCCGCCGTGTAGTCGAGCGCCAGATCGAGGTGGCCGACCTCGGCGGCGAGCACCGCCTGGGTCGCGGCGGACAGCGACGAGTCCCGGACGGTGACCTGCTCGTAGTACTCGAAGTTGCGGCGCTTCTGCTCCGGCGTGAACTCGTCGCCGCACAGGTGCATCGCGAGCACGAGATCGGCCTGCTTCACGACCTGCTTCCGGTACAGCTGCACGTACGGGACCGACATCATCAGCGGGTACGCCTCGGGAGGCAGCGACTCGAAGTCGAGGACCGCGTGCCGGGTGAACCCCTCGGCCTGGGGGTGGACGCCGAGGCGATCGTCGAACGGCACAGTCATGGAGTCGGCGGCGGCGCGCCAGGCGGCGAGTTCCGCGTCGGCCACGCTGAGCCGCTCCGCCTGCTCCGGCCACTGCTCGCACACCCGCACCGCGGCCCGCAGATTCTGGCGTGCCATCAGATTGGTGAAGACGTTGTTGTCGGCGACGGCGCTGTACTCGTCGGGGCCGGTGACGCCGTCGATCCGGAACGCGCCGTCGGTGTCGTGGTGGCCGAGGCTGATCCAGAGCCGCGCGGTCTCGACGAGCAACGGCAGCGCG
The DNA here is from genome assembly GCF_039525035.1 of Sporichthya brevicatena. Taxonomy (NCBI): domain Bacteria; kingdom Bacillati; phylum Actinomycetota; class Actinomycetes; order Sporichthyales; family Sporichthyaceae; genus Sporichthya; species Sporichthya brevicatena. The sequence continues at coordinate 100,371 of NZ_BAAAHE010000008.1, read as the reverse complement.
ATCTCGCACTCGAACTTCTCGTCCCCGCTGACCCAGGCGTGCCGGTCCGCGGCCATCGCGATGTCGGCGTTGATGTGGAAGGCCGCGGTGCCGGCCGGCCAGTACCCGGAGCACTCGGCGCCGGTGATGGTCCGCCAGGGGAACGCGGCCCCGTGGAGGCCGAGGACCTGCGCGCGCTCCTGCGCGATCGGGAGGATGTCGAGCCGCCAGCGCAGCGCGTCCGCGGCCGCGTGGGGAGCCGTGTACGACAGCAGCGGCAGGACGAAGACCTCGGTGTCCCAGAAGGTGTGGCCGTCGTAACCGGTGCCGGTCAGGCCCTTGGCCGGGATGGGCCGGTGCTCGGCGCGGGCCGAGGCCTGCAGCACCTGGAACAACCCGAAGCGGACGGCCTGCTGCAGTTCGTCGTCACCGTCGACCTCGACGTCGGCGCCGGCCCAGAACTCGTCGAGGATCGCGCGCTGCTGCGCGCAGATCCCGTCCCACCCGTGCTGGCGCGCGGCGGCGAGGGCCGCGGCGACCTGGTCGCGCACGGCCGGGACCGTCCGGCGGGACGACCAGCCGTACGCCAGGTACTTCGTCAGGCAGACCGACTCCCCGGGCTCCAGCGGCGCCGAGACGGTGAACCGGGCGAGGTCGTCGAAAGCCTCGACCTCGGTGTGGAGCTTCGGCGGGCCCGACACCTCGTGGTCGATCCCACTGCCGACCCGCAGACCGCTGCGTTTCGTGCTGTGCACGAGCGTGACCGCCGAGCCGGACCGCAGAACGTCCTCGGCGACGAACGGCGCCTCGAGGTCCGCCGCCACCCGCGGGTCGTCGGAGGCCGGCGGCATCTGCTCGTTGACGACGAGTTCGGACTGCAGGACCAGTTGCACCGCGGCGTCGATCGGTTCGACCGTCATCCGGAACGCCGCGATCGCGCGCTGGTGCAGCGAGACCAGCCGTTCGGTGCGCAGCCGGATCGCCGCGCCGCTCGGAGAACGCCACTCCGCCTCGCGGGTCAGGATCCCGGTGCGGAGGTCGAGCGTGCGGGTGTGCGAATGCAGGTCGCCGTAGCGGATGTCGAACGGTTCGTCGTCGACGAGGACGCGGATCAGCTTGCCGTTCGGCACGTTGACGACCGTCTGCCCGGCCTCGGGGTAGCCGTACCCGGCCTCGGCGTAGGGCAGCGGGCGCACCTCGTGGACCGAGTTCAGGTACGTCCCGGGCAGGCCGTGCGGCTCGCCCTCGTCGAGGTTGCCGCGCAGGCCGATGTGGCCGTTCGAGAGCGCGAAGAGCGACTCGGAGGCGCCCAGCTGGTCGAGGTCCAGCCGGGTCTCGCGCAGCCGCCAGGGGTCGACGGGGTAGTCCTCGGCGCGGATCACGGGAGCAGCTCCGCGAGGTCGGTGACGACGACGTCGGCGCCGTGCGCGCGCAACTCGTCGGCCTGACCGACGCGGTCGACTCCGACGACGAGGCTGAAGCCACCCGCGCGCCCGGCCGCGACGCCGGCGAGGGCGTCCTCGAAGACCACGGAGTCGGCGGCAGTCGCGCCGACCGCCTCGGCGCCGGCGAGGAAGGTGTCCGGCGCCGGTTTTCCTTTCAGATGTCTCTCGCGGGCGACGACGCCGTCGATGCGGGCGTCGAACAGGTCGGTGAGGCCGGTCACCTCGAGGACCTGAACGGCGTTGGCGCTGGAGGTCACGACCGCCGTGCGCAGTCCGGCGGCGCGGACCGCCCGGACGTAGTCGACGGAACCGGGGTAGACCTCGACGCCCTGAGTGCGGATCAGTTCCTGGATGAGGTCGTTCTTCCGGTTGCTCAGGCCCCACAGCGTCGCCGCGTCCGGCGGGTCGGCCTCGTCACCGGTGGGGAGGACGATTCCCCGGGCCGCGAGGAAGTCGTGCGTGCCGTCCAGGCGCGGTTTGCCGTCGACGAACCGCTCGTAGTCACGGCGGTCGAACTTCGGCTGGTTCGGCGCCGCGACGGTGAGGAACTCGTCGAACATCTCCTTCCACGCTTGCGCGTGCAGGACTGCAGTGCTGGTCAGCACCCCGTCGAGGTCGAACAGGCACGCGCGGGTGCCGGCGGGCAGGCCGAGGGGATTCGCGGGAGCGGTCACGTCCTCGGCCTACCCCCGCGGGGGCGTGGACGCACCTGGAGCGGGGTAGGCGGTGGACACGTACTACGAAGGAGAACCCCATGGCCGACGACACGTCTCGCCCCGCCGAGCTCCAGGACAGCCAGGTCGACGAGGCCCTCGCCGCGTTGCCCGGCTGGGAGCGCTCCGGCGTCATGCTCGTACGCCACATCCCCGTGCCCCGGGACAGCCGGGACGCACTGGAGGAGGGCATCCGCAACGTCGTCAACGACGAGTCCCGCATCCAGATGCAGGTCGTCGACGACGAGGTGTTCACGATCAGCCTCGGCAACGGCCCGAACCGGCTCAAGCCGGAGGACCTGGAGACCGCGGCGCGGATCGACACGGTCCTCAGTGGCTCGGGGACGGACCGCGGGACCACCTGAGGCCTCCGGGGCCGCGAGGTGGACAGCGACTCGACGCTCGCTGACGTCCATCCCCCCGAACTTCGACGACGAGCCCGCGCGGGGCGCCGCGCGGTGCTCGTCGTCCTTGCGCTGGTCGTGCTGGCCGGCGCCACGACGCTGCTGGGGGTCCGGACCGGCACGGCGTCCACGACCGACGGCACCTGGTCGCTGCAGGGGCGCTACCCCCAGATCGCGCGATCCGGCCTCGACGTGGTCTGGCAGGTCCGGGTCACGCACCCGGGCGGCTTCCGCGAACCGATCCGGATCGCGGTCAACGGCAGCTTCTTCGACATCTTCGAGACGCAGGGTTTCCACCCCGAGCCGTCGAAGACCACCCGCGACGACCGGTGGCTGTACCTCGAGTTCGACCCACCGCCGGGCGACGAGTTCCTCGTCGACTACGACGCCTACATCCAGGGCTCCTCGCAGCTCGGCCGCCGCGGCGAGGTCCGGCTGATGGACGGCGAGCGGCCACGGCTGTCCGTCACGTACCGCACGTGGCTCGCGCCCTGAGGAGGGCCGATGGAGATCGTCATCCGCGCGCTGTGCGCGTTCGTGTTCCTCTGGCTGATCACCCGGGCGGTGGGGCGCTCGACCCTCGGCGAGCTGAGCGCCTTCGAGCTGCTGCTGTTCGTCACGATGGGTGATTTGATCCAGGGTGGTGTGACCCAGCAGGACTTCAGCTTCACCGGCGCGGTGCTGGCCGTCGGTACCTTCGCGTTGCTGACCGTCGCGTTCTCCTACGCGAACTGGCGGTGGCGTCCGGTCCGGCCGGTGGTCCACGGCGTCCCGGTCGTCGTGGTCGCCGACGGCGAACCGAAGATCGACGCGATGCGGGGCGAACGCCTCTCGATGGACGACCTCATGGCCGCCTGCCGGGAGAACGGGATCGAGCGGTTCAGCGACATCCGCCTCGCCGTCCTCGAGACCGACGGCCGGATCAGCTTCTTCACCCACGACCCTGCCAAGAGCGGAGCCGACCAGGGCGCTCAGATCAGCTGACGCCCCGTCACGCCTTGACGACCTTGGCGACGTGGTCGGCGTCGTAGGTCGCCTCGTCGCTGTAGAGCAACGGCATGACCCGCTGCCACATGAGGTCCGCGGCGCGATGGGTGAGGCGGTCGACGCGCTTCGAGCGGACGCGAACCGCTTCGTAGGGCCGGATCGCCAGCCCCACCAGCGGGAGCGCGTGGCGGAGCGGGCTGTCCGGGATCCCGGTGGCGTCGCAGAGCTCCGGGCCGAAGATGCGGCGGCCGTAAGCGTTGTAGAGATGGCGAATCGCTGTCCGGGCGACCGGAGGCAGGCCCTCCACCTCGATGCGCGTCAGCGGCGGCATGAGCGTGGCGATCGCGTCGCGGTCGGCGGTGCCGCGGGCGGTGCGCAGGAAGATGTAGAAGGCGCGCAACTGCTCCTCGTGCGTGCGGGGGATGAGGTCCACGGGGACCCCCTGGCGGTAGGCGAAGAGCCCGACGAGGTGCGCGGTGCCCTCCAGTTCCTCGTCGCTGAAGCGGTAGCCGGCGCGCCGCGCCGCCTGGACGATGGCGCAGCCGACGAGCGATGCCCCGAGGTTGTCGCTCGCACTGATGGGCGTGCCGTAGAAGCCGTGGTCCCAGTCCGGCCGGTTGTTCAGGTAGCGGCGTACGGAGGCGTGCAGGATCCGCAGTCGGGTGGACGAGATCGTCCCGGCGCCGAAGCGGCCGCGCCCGTTCGGGTCGTTGAGGTCCAGCGCGATCCGACCGGTCTCGGCCAGACGGCGCCCGGCGTTCTCGACCGCGCGGGCGTTCGTCGACATCGCCTTGGACGAGTTCGGCAGGATCGCGGCCAATTGGAAGCCCATCGCGAATCCGGCGCCGGCGGACGTGAGCCCGTCGATCCGGCGCTGGGTCCGGACCCCGAGTGCGACCTTCTCCTCCTCGATCCAGTCGGGGACGGTGTCGACCGTGGCGAAGAAGTCGCGGATCACCGGCGCCGCCGCCGCGAGCGTCTCGACGCCGCCGGTGAGCGCCTGCTCGAACTGCTGACGCAGCGCCTTGTCGACGCGCATGGCGGCCACGAGCGCGTCGGCGGTGTCGTCCCCGCGGGAGTAGCCGGCAAGAAGCCGGTCGAGCTCCTCCGGCGGTGCGCCGTCGACGCAGTCCCGGCGCAGGTCGGGGAGGAGGAACTCGATCGCCGCGGAGAACGCCTCCGAGGCGAGGCTGATCCGGCCCGGCAGCGACGCGGTCACGCCGGTCGGACGGGCGGCGGTGGCAGCTGCGGCCGGCATGAGCGGCCTCCCGTCACTGGGACGATGGGACTGTTCTCGTACCATAGTCCCATCCCTAGACTTCGACAATGCCCCGCCGGAGAGCCGCCGACGTCGAGGTTCTCGACGCCCCCGTCGAGGCCGACGACACCGTCACGCGCGTGCTCGACGCGGCCACCGAACTCTTCGGCCGCCACGGTGTGGGGCGGACGAGCATCGACGACGTCGCTCGCCGGGCCCGGGTCGGGCGCAACACGGTGTTCCGCCGGGTCGGGACGAAGGACGAACTCGTCCGCGCCGTCCTCAGCCGTGAACTGGAGCGACTGCTCGACGACCTGAACGACGCGGTCGGCGCGGCGCGGGACCCCCTCGAGCGGATGGCGGCGGTGTTCGCGATCACCGTCCGGACGATCCGCGCGCACCCGATGCTCGGCGACTCGGTCCTGGCCCGTCTCGAGGACCTCAACGCCTACGGGATGCGGGAGGTACCCGACCTCATGGCGCGATCGGCCGAGTACGTCGAGGTGCTCCTCGCCGCCGATCGGGCCGCCGGACAGCTCGGCGACGACGTCGACATCACGGTCGCGGCGGAGGTGATGGTCCGTCTCGTCCATTCGGTGATCCTGGCCCCCGCCCTGGTCCGGCCGTTGGAGACCGAGGCCGAGCTCCGCGCCTTCGCCACCGCGATCTTCGCCCCGCTGCTACGGGTCTGACGCTCTTTCAGATCGTCACGGGGCGACGAGGATCTTCGCCTGCTCGTCCGCCTTGCCGAGGGTGTCGAACGCGCCGGGGACGCCGTCGAGGTCGACGGTGGACGTGACCAGCGGAGTCGGGTCGACCTTGCCGTCGGCGAGCAGTTGCAGCGTGTCGTAGAACTCGCCGGGGTCGTAGGCGAAGACGAACTGGAGCGCGATCTCCTTGGTGAGCGCGGTGATCGGGACGATCGCGTCGCGCTCCATGCAGACGCCCACCACGACGACGCGGGTGTAGAGCGGCGCGGAGGCGAGGATGTGGTCGAGAATGCCGGGCACGCCGACGCACTCGAAGACGACCGGGCCCGTCGGGGTCTTGCCGGTCGCCTCGGCCGCGCGCAGCGCCTTCGACCAGGGCAGGAACGGGACCGTCCGCAGCTTCTCGATCGAGCCGAGCGCGAAGTGCAGCAGCTTGCCGGCATCGGTGAAGTACTTGCTGTCGGCGAACGACGTCCACGGCGAGTCCGCGGCCGGGTCGACGACCACGTGCGCCCCGCAGCGGACGGCGAGACCGCGCCGGACGGCGGAGTAGTCGCTCGCGATGATGTGCCGCACCCCGCGGGCCCGAAGCATGAGGATGACGGCGAGCCCGATCGGCCCGCAGCCGATGACGACCGCGGTCTCGTTCCTGCCGATCTTCGCCTTGCGCACCGCGTGATACGCGACCGCGAGGGGCTCGGTCAGCGCGGCGGTCTCCGGGGAGAGTCCGTTCGGCACGGGGAACGTGAGCGCCTCGTCGACCAGGACGCGCTCGGCGTACGCGCCGGGGGCGTCCTTCGACAGGCCGAGGAACTCCGGGCGTCCGTCGATCCGCACGATCGGCAGCGCGACGACCGCGGCGCCCTCGTCGATGCGGCGCTTCGTCCCCGGCCCGAACTCCCGCACGCGACCGCTGAACTCATGGCCCATCACGACCGCCTGCGAGAGCCGCATCATGTTCGTGAAGCCGATGTTCGCCGCCGCGTCCGCCACCGGATCGGCGTGGAACCGGGCGTGCAGGTCCGACCCGCAGATCCCGGCCCGGACCACGTCGAGGACGAGGTGCCCCTTCGCCGGCTTCGGGTCCGGTATCTCCTCGACCCGGAGCTCGGAATTCTGGCAGACGACAGCGCGCATGAACCGACGCTACTGCCGCCGTCCAGAGGTCCTACCCGTTGCGCTTCTGGATGTTGGCCCACTCGTCGCGGAGCCCGACGGTGCGGTGGAACGTTCCCGGGGTGTCGACGTCGGCGGCGAAGTAGCCGAGCCGCTCGAACTGCACGACCTCGCCGGGCTTGGTGTCGGCGAGGACGGGCTCGGCCTTGGCCCCCGTCAGCGTGCGGCGCGAGGCCGGGTTGACGACCGGGTCGTTGCCGTCGCTGCCGGGCCGGGTCTCCGCGTAGAGCCGGTCGTAGAGATGCACGGTGATGTCGACGGCGTGCGCGGCGCTGACCCAGTGCATCGTGGCCTTGACCTTGCGGCCGTCCGGCGCATTCCCGCCCTTCGTCTCCGGGTCGTAAGTGCAGTGCACCTCGGTGACGTTGCCGTCGGCGTTGGTGACGACGTCGGTGGCCGTGACGAAGTAGCCGCCGCGCAGCCGGACCTCGCGCCCCGGCGAGAGGCGGAAGTACTTCGGCGGCGGCTCGAGCTTGAAGTCGTCCTGCTCGATCCAGAGCTCGCCGGTGAACGGGACGGTCCGGACGCCGGCCGCCGGGTCCTCCGGGTTCTCGACCAGCTCGACGTGTTCGACCTGACCCTCCGGCCAGTTGGTGATGACGAGCTTGAGCGGTTCGAGCACGGCCATGCGACGCAGCGCGTGCGTGTTGTGGTGGGTGCGGACGAACGACTCGAGGTACTCGATCTCGGTGACCGTGTTGGTCTTCGCGGCCCCGAGCGTCGAGACGAACTCGCGGATCGCCGCGGCCGGGTACCCACGGCGGCGCATGCCGCGCAGCGTGGGCATGCGGGCGTCGTCCCAGCCGTCGACGGTGCCGTTCTCGACGAGCGCGCGCAGCAGCCGCTTCGACATGACGGTGTGCGTCAGCGCGAGGCGGGCGAACTCGATCTGGACGGGCCGCTCGCGCGGCAGGTCGAGGTGGTCGAGGCACCAGTCGTAGAGCGGCCGGTGGTCGGCGAACTCGAGCGTGCAGATCGAGTGGGTGACGCCCTCGATCGCGTCCGACTGGCCGTGGGCCCAGTCGTAGGTCGGGTAGATGATCCAGTCCGTCCCGGTGCGGACGTGCGGGACGCGGCGGATCCGGTAGAGCACCGGGTCACGCAGGGTCATGACGGACGCCTGCATGTCGATCTTCGCGCGCAGGACCTTCGAGCCGTCGGGAAACTCCCCGTCCCGCATGCCACGCAGCAGGGCGAGGTTCTCCTCGGGGGTCCGGTTGCGGAACGGCGACTCGATGCCGGGCTTGCCGAACCCGCCCCGCTGCGCGCGGATCGTGTCCCCGTCCTGGTCGTCGACGTACGCGAGGCCCTTGGTCACCAGCACCTCGGCCCAGTCGTAGATCTGGCCGAAGTAGTCGGAGGCGTAGAACACGTTGGCGGGGGTGAACCCGAGCCACTCGATGTCTTCCAGGATCGCCTCGACGTACTCGTGGTCCTCCGCCTCGGGGTTCGTGTCGTCGAAGCGCAGGTTGCAGGTCCCGCCGAACTCCACCGCCAACCCGAAGTTCAGGCAGATGCTCTTCGCATGCCCGATGTGCAGGTAGCCGTTCGGCTCCGGGGGGAACCGCGTCTGGACCCGGTCGCCGTACTTCCCCGACGCCAGGTCGGCCCGGATGATGTCGCGGATGAAGTCGCTCGGCGTAGGGCCGGCCTCGGCGGGTTCGGTCGTCACCCGACCATGTTTTCAGGTCGGGCGGACCGGCTCCCAGCCGAGGTTCTCGGGATCGGGTGGGCCGTCGGGGGATCGAACCCCGAACCCGCGGATTAAAAGTGGACCAGCGAGTACCTGCTCCAGTCGCTACAGGCCCCTGGGTTGCTGTGATCCCTTGCGCCGGGCCCCCAGAACTGCTCCAGACCGCCGCAGTTCATTGACACCGCCATTGACACGGACCCCTCACGGCGCTGAGTTCCTCTGTCCGCGGGCGTAATCCAGGCGACGAACCTCGGAAGGACGCAATGTGGCGCCAGCATCTATCGCGGCCTCATAGGCAGCGATCACGTCCAGCCAACTCTTGCCCCGCCAGGCCTCCTCGGCGCGGGTCAGGAAAGGGCGAGAGACAACCTCGACGGTGTAGGCCTCGCTGCGCCGTCGAGCGAGCTCGGCGACCTGGGTCCACGCGCGGCTGCCCGGCACCAGGAGTGCATCTGCATGCGTGGCGAGGAATCCCGCCAGCTCGGTGACGTGCAAGCGAGCGTCAGCATCGGACATGGCGTGCCAACCGTGCCTCGGCCAGGCGGGAGCATCGAGGACCTCGGCGGCTTGTTCGAGCGAGAAGTAGTCCGTCCACGCCCGATCGGTACCTCGGCGGAAGCCGACCTCGGTCAGACCGTCCCGCCAGTCGTGCGCAACGATGACGAACCGATCCTCGCATCGCCATCGGACAACGCCAGACCACGTGGAGTCGAACTCGAATCCGTGCTCCCCGAGGAAGTCGAACTGCGCCCGGATGAAGGCCGTGAGGTCGTCAGGGTCGATATTCCCGACCATGCGCAGTCCCCTTCTCACCCAACACGTGAACGATCAAACGGACACCGCCGTCAGTCGCGACCTCGCCCAAGAGCGCCCGAACACGTGGCCACTCCAGTCCGCCGAGGCCCGCCCCGATCCGCGGGAGTCCAATGGCCTGTATGCCACGAGAACGGGCGTCGCGCACCATCAGCTGGGCAGCCGTCCCGATTGCTTCGATGGTCGCCTTCGTGCGCCAGGTGCGTTGCGTGCCGAAGTTGTAGATCACCAGACCCGCGACCGGCCAGATGAATACATCGCCGGGCGAGAAACTTCCGGCGTTGCATCGATGCTTGTACTCCTCATACATCTGCGGCCACCGCCGACGGAACTCCACCGCGATACCTGCACCCATCGCGCCGGCGCAGTTGCAACCATGAGCAAGCGCTCCAAAGCCACGAGCGTCGAATAGATCACCGACGCGTTCTTGGATGCTCATCCTGGCGCACGGCTTTCCGCCAGACCGCTTACGAAGTCGTCCGCCGAGATCACGTCCTCATCGCACAGGTCCAGTTCCGACAAGGGCTGATCGATCAGGCCAGGCCCGAGAATCGTGTGCTCGGCCCGACGCGAGTCGAACCACCGATCTCCGTAGATCTCAACCTGCCGGATGGCCCAGTCCCCGTCGAACTCGAAGAAGACGAGACCTTCGCCTACCGAAGACTCCGCGGCGCGACGGAAGTAACGCTTCACGTGCGGCTTCCTCCGTTCGTCACCGTCCGGCCAGCGCCTTCCCGGCAGGACAAAGAAAACGACTGATCGCACTGCCAGGCACGAATCTAGATCACCGGTACGACGACGCGGGCTGGACTTTCTAGCCCACGAGCTGACCCAGAAACGCCGCGCCGCGGAGTTTCGGCGACTGCGAGTGTCGGGCTACTCGGGGTCGCCGGCGCGCTTGAAGTCCTCGGGATGCGCTCGCTTCCAAGACCCCTTACACCGGACCATCGAACGGACCCGCTCATCAGCGTCCTGCCGCAAGACCTCGAGAACCTCCAACGGCACCGTCTTGTTGTTCGCCACCCAGAAGCGCATCTCCGGGTAGCGCTCGATGACTTGGAGCCACGTCAGGACTGTCGCCTCCTCGTGTGCGGCACGGAAGTACTCGTCCGGATCGTCGCTGGTTCGGAGCCGGACGAACTCCTCGGCGTTCTCGATCACATGGCCATGTTCGCAGTCACGGGCTCTGGCCATGTAGGTCGCACTCAACCCGCTACCTAAGAGGCGCACGCGGCGCCCGGCGAGGCCAGGAACCGAAAGGATTACGGCAGCACCCGGAGCACAAAGTCCGCCAACCACCGCCCAAGCCGTCGGCGGCGCGACGCGGTAGTCAGCCACACCAGTTCGCGGTCCAGCGAAGCCCGTGCAACACCGGCCTCGCCGGTGCCCGCCACCCAGGCGCCGTCGAGGTGCCCCACGGTGTCGAGCGCGCGCACTCGCACTCGCCAAGGGCGGATGCCGAGCTTCTGAGCGGCGTCAGCGAAGCTGATCCATTCCTCCGGCGGTAGGCCCCCGCGAACTGGAGGAGGGACGTACTCACGCCGGGAGCTCGGTAGGAACGAGTCGGAATCGCTCACGCCCGTAATCTTGCCAAGGCGGGCGTGTTGACCGCGACGGATCGGCGCTGGACGCATCCGCGCCACGAGACGACGACAGCCGGCAAGGGTTGTCGCGGCACCGCGGTGGATCGCGCCAGGCGGCAACGAAAGCTGGCCGCCAATCGGGGGCGCCGGGGGTCGGGGGGTGCACCACAACCGAGAGGCTTAGGACCTGCAGCCCACTAGCAGCGCTCGCACCGAGTCGCTACGCAGCGCCCGCAAATCCGATGACCGGAGAGGAGCGCTTCGCGCTCAAGTGCCGTACACACCCGTGCATCACGATCCGACAGAGCCGTGCACGACTAGCGTTCATGACGTTCAGGTGATCGCTAGCGCCTTCCCGATTCGGCGTACGCGCAGGAGCGGAACCGTCCGCGGTGCGAGCGCGAACGATTCCATCCCTTCTCAATCCTCAACCGGGACGTAGTAGAACCCGGGCCCGCGGCGGGTGGCGCGAGAGGGCTTCAGATCACCTTGCCTTTCGAGGGATTTCAGGACCCCGCCCACGTTGGTCGGACTGGCCCCGACGATGCCCGCAAGCTCAGTCGTGCTAACGCGCCCTCTCGCGCGCGAATACGACTTTGCGATCCGCTCCCGAGACGGAGCGGGCCTGTCGGTGCCGAACGTGCGATCAAGACGCTGAAGGGCGTCGCGCGCCGCAGGCGCGAGGGACCATGCGAACGGAGCATCGTCTGGAACGCCCGGCACCAAGTTGATCAGCGGGCCGTTGCGAAGGGTTGCGATGTTCAGTCGCTGAATGGCCCCTTGAGTTTCCGCTTGATTGAGTTGTAGTAAGGGCGCGGCCGTCACGACGTCGAACCAGCCCTGATCGACCACCTGGCGCAGAAGGAGCAAGGCGTTGAGGTCTTCCCGCGTTTCGGGGGGATCGATCGAAGCTAGCCATCCGATCCAGGCTTCATCAGTTGCATCACCGACCAGCGATGCCCTGACGAAGGGACCGTCAATCTCCGAAATGTCAGGCGCGCGGTGACCAACGCGAATCATCTCGCGAACCATCCTGTCGACGCCGACTCCTTCGCGCTCCGCCACGCGAAGCGCTGCCAGCAGTTCAGTCAGCGCTCGGTTTCGCGACTGCGAGGGATGCGTGATGATGTTCTGACTGTTAACCCCGCCGAAGAAGCCTCCGGGACTTGTGACTCGCAGTGTCTTCCCTATGTGCTCGATCGTCGTAGGCGCAGCGAGACCCCACTCGCGATGAGCGAGACCATTGACGACGGCCTCGCGCACGGCCTGCTCCGGCAGGTCGCGGACCTGTCCCACAACCGCCCCCGTGCGAATATGCTTGATCGAGTTGTACGCATTGATGTTTGTGAAGACATCAGCGATCTCCTCTAGCAATCCACGGGCACCCTTATGCACTCTCTGGCGGCTGTCGCCGCCGGGCACATCGCGACGGATGTAGTCCAGCGCGGGATCACCCCTGCCCACGAATGCAAGAACCCCCGCATTCGTGAGGTAGCCGTCCCCCGTCACGACATTGAGGCGACGGAGAAGCTCAGGTGTCGGTTGCCGGGCAAGGTCGACCGCGTTTGTCTCGCCGCTGTCGCGCAAGAATTGCCGAGCAGCTTCAACGGCCGAAGCACGCACCTGGTCGGCCGGCACGTGAGACGGCTGTGCCGACCAATCAAAGTGCGTGCGGATCATCCGCTTGGCATGCCAAGTGGCCAGGTCAACCTCGACGCAGTTGTCATCTAGCCGCCACTTGATGCGGTTCCTCACTCGGATCGGTTCGATCGCTTCGGGCGCGGTGATGATCAGCAGCCGCACCCCGCCAAGGTGAATCTCACGGACCTCGATCGTGAGCGCCCGATCAGTTATCTCGTAGACACGGTGCCGGAGCCAGTCCACCCCAAGAGAGGTGCCGATCAGCGTTCCGTCGTCGGCAACGCCGAGCACGAGGGCACCGCCGCCGGGGGTGTTAGACATGCAGGCGGATTCTTCAGCGACCTGCTCCGCGGCTACGTCACTCTCCGGCCGGGCAGGGAGGAGCGTGCCACGGTGATCTCGCCGACCGGCCTCTTCCTTGAGGTCGACGAGGGCCGACTCGTCGCCTGCAGACCAGGTGCCAGCCTGCAGAATCCCCAGCACGCGGTCCAGCTCAACCGTGACAGGGTCAGTGCCAAATTTTATGGTCATGTCCTCGACATCCGCCTGCTCATAATTTAGCTCTGGCGTAAATTATGGCACGTCGCTGGGCCGAACTCTTCGCATAACTTCGCGGGGCGCCAGACTTCAGGGCTGCCAGGTGGTCACTCAGCGTGACCGAGGTTGGGGGTGGGCTGCCCGCTGAGCCTGCTTGTGCCGTCCGACAGATCGTGATGCCTAGGTGTGTATCGATCTTTGGCTCTTCGAGCCCAGAGCGCGGGCAGCGCGCTCGTAGCGGAGTGTGAGCGGCGACGAGTTTCACGGGGACGTCTCCTGGACTAACTCACAGTTGGTTTGACCACCCACCCCTGTGGCGGCGCTTGCGCGCCGTAACCTGCGGGAGTGGAGTTCCCAATCGAGCTGCCGGTGCCGGACAGCTCCGACCGGATCGTCCTGGACGACTACATGACCTCGGTGTCGACTGGGGGCAACCTCGCCCGACTCGATGCGTCCGGAGCCGAGCTCTGGCGTGCGTTGCCGGTCGGCGACATCCAAGACGCCTGGGTGAACGTAGCGATCGAAGGCCCGAGGCTACGTGCCGCCACGTGGGCGGGCTGGAGCGTCGTCCTGGACATCGCAACGGGAGCCGAAATTTCGCGGCTCTTCGCCAAGTAGCGCCCCGAAAACTGTGAGCGTGTTCGACTTCGGCGTCCGGGGCTATCAGCCCGAGTGGCTGCGCGGTCCCGATGAGGTCATCACTGCGCACGCCGAGCGGTTGCGCGGCTTGCTGGGGCGGAGGCTAACCGGGGCGCATCTGATGTGGGACCTGCGCCGCGACTGCTGGTGGGCGGACGGCCCGGTCGTGTTCGACTTCGAGGGCCGCCAGGTCGAGATCAATCACATGCAGATGGACCTGGTCTCAATCACGTGGGACGCGATCCACGTCGGAACTCGAGTCGATTGGCTAGGCGGGCACCGCTCGCGCCGATGGATACCCACCTTCGGGGGGCCCAAGATCGGTTGGCGCAGCAACGCTCACCGTGACCTGGCGACCCTTGCTGGACGTGTGCTGACGGGCGTCCAAGTACTGGTCCATCGGTCCGAGCGACCCGGCGACTTCGCCAATGGCACTGTTTCGATCGGGTTCAGCTTCAACGACCGCCGGGTCGAGGTGTTCAATGCCTTGGACGAGAACGGGTTGAGCTTCGACCCGCTCGGATTGGAACACGTTGTGGTTTGGGAAGCGAGCGTGTAGCGCTGCGTCAGGTCTCACCAAGGTCGCTCGGCCGTCCCAGTCGACTCGCCAGCAAATCGGCGGCGCGACGGTCTGACTCTGGCACCCAGGCCGCGTAGACACGCAGGGTCGTGGTTCCCCCGCCGCCGTGGCCGAGCCGACCGGCGACCGTCCGGACGTCGACGCCGGCACTGATCAGCTCGGTCGCGGAGTAGTGCCGCAACGCGTGGAGGTGGGTGTCGACCCCGAGCTCCTTGCACATCCGGACGTAGCGGTGGCTCACCGAGTCCGGGTGGCACGGCGCGCTGTTGTCGGGCGAGAACGAGAACACGAAGGCGTCGTCGCTCGGCGCGATGCCGAGACTCTCGACCCGATTCTGGAAGCGCAGACGGTGCGCGGCCAGGAGATCGACCGTGTCGGCGTCCAACGCGATGCGGCGCATCTGGTGAGTCTTGGTCTCCTTCTCGATCCCGACGCCGGCACGGTGGGTGTACGCGCGCCGGACCTCCAGGACGCCAACGTCCAACTGGACGTCCGTCCAACGGAGCGCGCAGAGCTCCCCGCGGCGCATCCCGGTCACCATCAGCAGCCACACCAGCGTGCCCCAGGCGGCGTCAACCTCCCAGGCCGCCGTGAGTATCCGCGCGGCTTGCGCAGCGGTCGGCGGACGCGGTTGAGGCTTTGGCTGCTTCGGCTTCTTCGCGGTGGACGCCGGGTTGGACGGGATCCAATCCCACCGCGTCGCTGTACTCAACGTGCCACTGATGACCGAATGAATCTGACGGACCGTCGCCGCACTCAGCGGCTTGCACTCGTGCGCCTTGCACTCGACCACCCGGCATCCAACGGCCGCGCAGTCGTGCTCCCGCTTGCGGCGGTGGATCACCTCACGGCAGGCGTGCTCACCCTCGACCCGGTACTCGAGGAACGGCTTGCCGTTGCACCGCGTCCGGCAGCGCCGCAACTGGGCGTAGAGCTGCTCCAGCATGCGCGGGCTGATCTTCGCGATGGCGGTCTCGCCCAGCGCCGGCCGAATCACGCGGGCCGCGTAGCCGCGGTACGTGTCGAGGGTCGTGGCCTCGCCCTCGTGCACGTCGAACCAGGCGTCGAGCGCGTGGTTCAGCGTGACGCGGGAAGCCGGCGTGCGCTGCCGGTCCACCTGCGCGAGCAATCGCGTCCGAATCTTCTCGGCCTCGGCGCGGTCGGTCGTCGAGCCGGTCAGGTACACGTCCTTGCCCGTGACCGGGTCGGTCCCGGAGAACACCAGGACCTGGAACGACTTCCCCCGTTGCCGGATGAAGCCGCGTTGGCGGCGCTGGCCGCTGCTCCCCCGAGCTGCCATGCCGCGGAACCTAGCATTGACAGCGCCATTGACACAGCGGATCGGCGAATCTTCTTCGAAGACGTTTATCCAGGTCAGCGGGGTGGGCCGTCGGGGGATCGAACCCCGAACCCGCGGATTAAAAGTCCGCTGCTCTGCCAGTTGAGCTAACGGCCCGGTTGCGCGTGAGCGCCCTGGCAGCGTACTGGCCCGCGGCCGCGGCCCGGGTGCCGTCTTCACCGGCTGAGCTCAGCTTCACTGGCGCGGCCGGGCTGGTGGAGCGGCGGCGCAG
>NZ_BAAAHE010000008.1:47474-84616 GCF_039525035.1 Sporichthya brevicatena | reverse complement strand
GGTGGCTGGTGAAGCGGGCGGGGGCGGGGCGGGGCGGGGCCGAAGGTCAGCGGGTGACGACGACCTTCGTCGGCTGGGCGGCGAAGCGGTAGAGCTTCTTGATCAGCGGCAGGGGCATCCGGATGCAGCCGTGGGACTTCGAGAGGTCGGTGCCGGCGTAGTAGTCCGGGTGGATCGGCTGGCCGGTGCGCTTGCTGACCGGGATCTGGTGGAACCCGACGATGCAGTCGTGGAACCGGACGAACCAGTCGATCCGGAGCGCTCCGCTGCGGTCGCTGCGGTACCGGGAGCGGGCGGGCTTCCCGCACTGCGCGCCGGTCCGGTACGTGCGCTGGGGCAGCCAGTCGTTGTCGACGATGCCGCCCTGGGCGAGGACGGTGCCGTCCTCCTTGACCAGCCACAGCCAGTTCTGGCCCTGGCTCATGACGATGCGCCGGCCCTGGCCCGTCCGCGTCGGCACCGGGCGGTCCGTGCAGCTCTTGCCCTTGCCGGAGGTCAGGCGCTTCATCGTCGGACCGCCGAGCCGGCCCGTCTGTCTCAGGCCGTTCGCGGCCTGGAAGCGGATGGTCGCCGCCTTGAGCCGCATGCCCTCGGACGCCGAGGGTCCGATGAAGCACCCCAGCCCCTTGAGCCGGGACTCCGCGAGCTTGGACCCGCTCGCCACCACGGTCGCCGACTCGCGTGTCTCCTGCGCCCGCGCCCCGTCGACCGGGCCGAGCGCGGTGACGACCAGCAGGACCGCCAGGCTGCCCACGGACGCACGCGTCGAGAATGGCCGCGTGGACCGGATCACTCGCACCTCCGCCGGCGTCGAACTCGCCGCGGACTTCTACCCCGGCACCAGGAATCTAGCGTTCGTCGTGACCCACGGCTGGGGAAGTGCGCGGCCCACCGACATCCCGGCCGCGTTGGCCGGCGCCGGCTTCCCCGCCCTCGCTCACGACCTGCGCGGGCACGGGCAGAGCGGCGGCGAGCGCACGGAGATCTCCCGCGCGGACTGGGTCGCCGACGTCGTCGGGATGGTCGACGAACTGCGCGTCCGCGTCCCGGACGCCCGGATCGGGCTCGTCGGCGCGAGCTTCGGCGCCTACCTGAGCCTCGTCGCCGCCGGGGAGCGCGAGGTCGCGGCACTGTCGCTGCGCGTCCCGGCGAACTACCTCGACGAGGGCTTCGACGCCCCGCACGAGCCCCGCTTCCGCGCGGACGTCCGCCGCCCCGAGGACCTCTACCCCGCCGACAGCCGAGCCCTGCGCGTCCTGCGGGCGTTCGGCGGCCCCGTCCAGCTCGTCGACGCCGACGGCGACGCCGTCATCCCCCGGGAGACGATCGCCGGCTACGTCGACGCCGTCGACCCGGCCCGGCTGACCCGCCACACCCTGTCCGGCCCGCACCACCTCGCGACCCCGGAGCTCCGCCGCGAGTACCTCGCCGCCCTCCTCGCCTGGGCCGCCACCCTCTGACGACGCCGCCGCCCCCACCTCGGCTTCACCGGCTCCCCCGCGCGCTTCACCAGCTGAGCCCTCGCTTCACCCGCCCGACCGGGCCGGTGAAGGTGGTCACGGCCGGTGAAGGCGGCGCTCCGGTCCAGCGGTGGCGCCGCGGACGAGAGGTTGTCGACGCCGTCCTCACCTGGGCCGGCAGGCGGCCGGCCGCCGTCCCCGCGCGCAGCTTCACCAGCCAGAACCACCTTCACTCGCCCGGCCGGACGTGTGAAGCGGGGGTTCAGCTGGTGAAGCGCGCGGTGGGGCCGGTGAAGCGAGGGTGGGGGTGGTGAAGCGAGGGGGCGGGGGCGGGTCAGCCGCCGAGCTGGTCGCGGACGCGGCTGACGGCGCGCTTGGAGATCGACATCTTGTGGACCTCGGTGGCGCCGTCGTAGATCCGGAAGGCGCGGATCTCGGCGTAGATGCGGCCGATGACGAGGTCGTCGGTGGTGCCCATGCCGCCGGCGAGCTGGACGGAACGGTCGACGACGCGGCTGGTGGCCTCGGAGATGAAGACCTTCGCCTTGGAGGAGGCCTCGGTCGCGGCGGCGGCCTCGGAGTTCTCGACCTCGAGACAGGTCTGCAGCAGCAGGGCGCGGGCGGCGGTGAGGTCGATCTCGTTCTCGGCGATCATCTGCTGCGCCATGCCGAGGTCGGCGAGGGAGTTGCCCCACATCTCGCGGTGGACGGCGCGGTGCAGGGCGATCATGTGCGCGCGGCGGGCGGCGCCGAGCCAGCGCATGCAGTGCGTCAGGCGCGCCGGCGCGAGGCGGACCTGCGCGTACGCGAAGCCGCGGCCCGGCTCGCCGAGCACGGCCTCGTCGGTCACGAAGACCTCGTTCAGGCCGACGCGGCAGTGCCCGCCCGGCATGGTCGAGTCGAGCGTGGTCGGGTGGCCCTTGATCTGCCAGCCCGGGTTGTCGGTGTCGACGAGGAGCATCGTCGCGCCGCGGGTGCCGTCCTCGCCGCCACCGCCCTTGGCCATGACGATCGAGAACGCCGCGCCCTCGGCGCCGGTGATCAGGTGCTTCTCGCCGTTGATGACCCAGCCGCCGGAGACCTTCTTGACGGTGGTGCGCATCGCGCTCGGGTCCGAGCCGGCGCCGGGCGGGGGCTCGGTCATCGAGAAGCAGGAGCGGACGTCACCCTGCGCGAGCGGGCGCAGGTACTTCTCGCGCTGCGCCGGCGTCGCGATGACGTTGAGCATGTGGATGTTGCCCTCGTCGGGGGCGTGGCAGTTCAGCGCCAGCGGACCGAGCAGCGAGGTGCCGGCCTCCTCGAGCAGGATCGCGGACTCCGCGAGGGAGAAACCGCCGCCGCCGAGGTCCGCCGCCGCCTGCGGGGCGAACACCACGGCCTCCTTGGCCGCGGCCTGCAGCTCACGGCGCAGGTCGTCGTCGGCGCCCTTGGCGAAGGCCTCCTGCTCGCGCGGGACCACGACCTCCTCGACGAAGTCGCGGATGCGGTCACGCCATTCGGTCACCCGCTCGGGAAGCGTGAAGTCCAGCGCCATGGGAGGCCCCCTTAGAAGGTCGTCTGCCCCCAGTATCCCGTCAGCGCGGACTGTTCTCCGAATCCGGGTCCGGACCGGACGTCCTACCGCGGGCGCGGGCCCCGCGCGGTGGGAGCCGGCCAGGACCCCTGCGTCCCGAGCTCCCGGATCCGCGCCCCGAGCGCCTGCAGCTCCGCGTCGGGCTTCGCACTCGCCGCGATCCGGGCGATCTGATTGGTCGTGAACTGGACGCCGTGACGCTGCGTCAGGAAGGCCTTCAGGTTCGTCGCCTCGCGGCCTTCGAACGCGGCCCGCCACTCGGCGAGCAACTCGTCCCAGGTCGAGCCGGGGACGAACTCGTCGGCCGGCAGGTAGCAGATGACGTCGGGGGCGGAGAGCGTCTCGAGCTTGATGCGGTGTGCCCGCCGGGCCCGGATCGCGCGGGTCAGCAGGTTCTGCAGCCACCGCGCCTCGGCGCCGGGCATCTTGCCCAGCGGCACCAGCGCCCGGATCGCGGACTCGGTGCCGCCACGGGCGATCGCCGCCTGCGCCTTGTCCCACACCGGCTGGATCGCGGCCCGCGCGATGTTGTCGAGCACCAGCACGATCGCGGCGTCGGTGAAGTCCCAGATCAGGCCGGCCGTCGCGAGCGACTGCATCTGCTTCGCGCCGCCGACGGGGTAGATGACCGACCACGAGTCCAGGTCCGGCGCCAGCAGCGAGCCGAGGACGACCTCGTCGTGCTTGCCCTCGACGATGACGAAGCACCGCACCATCTGCAGCAGGTCGGCCGGGGTGAGGCCGAGGTCCTCGCGCATCGTGTCGCGCTCGAGCTCCTCACGCAGCGCGAAGTCCATCCCGCGCGCGGTCGCGGCCCCGGACGCCAGCCGCGTGACGTGCATCAGCGCGACCCGCTGCGGGTCGAGCATCGCCGGCGAGTGCGTCGCCACCGCCATGCGCAACCCGGACTCGGCGGAGATGCGCACGAGGGCGTCCGGCAGCGCGGACTCCGCCCGGCGGTGCAGCCCGGCCTCGGGCTCGTCGCAGAGGAACACCACCGGCAGGGCCTCGGAGCCGGCCACGGACACCGCCAGCGCGGCGGACAGCGCGGCCCAGCGCCGCTGCGCGGTGGACAGCGCCGCGAGCGGCAGCGTGGACGGCGCCGCCGTCCCGGCCTGCGGGAAACGCGCGACCCAGCTCGGCAGCACGCCGGCCAGCCAGTCGTTCGGGTCGCCGGGGGCGAACACCAGCTCCGGGGCGTCGGGGAAGACCGCGCGCAGGTACTTGGTCGCGAGCTCGGTCAGCCGCGCGAGCAGCGGGTCGACCTTCGGGTGGAACCGCGCCCCGCCGTCGGCGAACGACGCGAGCATCTGCCCACCGGCGGCGCGGAGCACCTCGTCGCGGGTCAGCCGGTCGACGTCGGCCGCACTGGTCTCGTCGGTGACGAGCTCGACGAGCGGCGCACTGATCGTCGCCACCTCGACGACCGGCACGGTCGCCCACAGCGGCCACGGCACGGTGCGGACGTCGGTCCCGAGCTCGGGCGAGGTCCCGGGCCCGACGAACCCGCGGCCGGAGATGAACGCGTCCGAGATGTCCGAGAGCTCCCGCCACGGGAAGCCGGAGTTCGAGAGCACGGTCCCGTCGTCGAGGGCGGCGCGCAGCCGGTCGCCGGCCTCCTCGTCGTCGAGGGGTAGCGCGCGGTCCTGCTCCAGCAGCGCGGCGCAGGCGGCGTCCTCCTCCGACGCGGCGGCGTAGACGGACCAGCGCGGCTCCTCGCGGGTGCCGATCGCCCGCAGCACGTAGTGCCCGCCGCGGGTGATCTCGCCGACCACCGCCTTGTGGAAGCGCATGAAGTCGTTGATGTGCTCGAACTCGGACATCAACATCTGCTGCGCGGCCAGGTGCGCGCCGACGAGCTCGCGCAGCGACGTCGGGCTGTGCGCCTCGTCCACGACGGCCTGGGTGAACGAGCGGAAGTCGTCGAGGACCTCGGCGTAGTCGTCGCTCGGTCCGACCTCGAACTCCTCGTCACGCCGACGGGCGAAGTGCGCGACGACGTCGCCGCGCAGCCGGTTGAGGTGCTCGCGCATCGCGCGGGCGAGGTTGTCCCGCCACGGGTCGGGCCCGCGGCCGACGAACTCGGCCTCCGCGTCGGGGACGTGGACGTGCACCAGACCCCAGCTGTCGGCCTGCTGCTCCCCGCGCAGGGCGGCGATCATCGCGGTCAGGATCCGCGTCTTGCCGGCGCCGTTGCGGCCGTAGAGGGCGAGCAACGGCTCGAACAGCGGGACGTGCACCCGCCCGATCGGCGCCGGCCCGCAGACCGTCACCCCGAGCAGCCGCACCGACGCCGCACCGGTGGTGGGGGCCAGGTCGGACATGAGCGCAGGCTAGTGCCTCCGGCGCTCCGTCCACCGGCGTTGCGCCGACCGGCGCAGGGACTCCTCAGGCGCGGTCGGCCGCGCCGAGGACCTGCTTCAGCCCCTCGAGGTCCGGCGAACCGAACACCACCCGGTCCCCGGTCGCGACGTAGACGAGGTCGAGGTTGACCCCCGCCTTCGCGATCCGGTGCGTGATGTCGGCGAGCTCGCCGGGCCGGTCGTGCACCTCGACGATCACGACCTCACGCTCGCGACTGACGCCCAGTCCGACGATCGCCAGCGAGTGCCGCGCCGCCTCGGCGTGCTTGACGAGGATGTGCAGCTCGGCGTGGTTGTCGTTGCCCAGGCACGTGGCCGCCGCGATGTTCACCCCCGCGTCACTGATCGCGGTCGCGACCTTGGCCAGCGCGCCCGGGGTGTTCTCGAGGTCGATGACGAGATCGACCGCCATGCGTCCCATCGCCCGGCCAGACTACGGCCGCAGGACCTCCTCAAGGAAGGCCGCGACGCGGGGATATGCGTCCAGACGGTTCTTCAGTTTCGCGAGGCCGTGGCCCTCGTCCTCATAGATCGCCATCTCCGTGCGGATGCCCTTGCCCTGGAGCGCGGCGTGGATCTGCCGGGCCTCGCCGACCGGCACCCGCGGGTCGTTGACGCCGTGGACGAGGAAGAGCGGGGCCCGCATCGCGTCCAGGCGGTTGATCGGGGACAGCTCCTCCAGGAGATCCCGGTGGTGGGTGAGCGAGCCGTACTCGCGCTCCCGGAAGGCCCGGCGCCAGTCGGCGGTGTTCTGCAGGAACGTCACCAGCGAGGACATGCCGACGATGCAGACGCCCGCGGCCCACAGGTCCGGCTGGAACGCGAGGCCGGACAGCACCATGTAGCCGCCGTAGGACCCGCCGTAGAGCGCGCAGCGCTCGGGGTCGAGGTCGTCGGTCGTGGCGATCCAGCGGTGGATCCACTCCATGTCGCGGATCGAGTC
This sequence comes from Sporichthya brevicatena, assembly GCF_039525035.1. Classification (NCBI taxonomy): domain Bacteria; kingdom Bacillati; phylum Actinomycetota; class Actinomycetes; order Sporichthyales; family Sporichthyaceae; genus Sporichthya; species Sporichthya brevicatena. The sequence continues at coordinate 78,277 of NZ_BAAAHE010000008.1, read as the reverse complement.
GAAGCGCTTCTCGACGTCGTCGAGGGCCTGGTAGCGCCGGCCGTACCCGGTGGAGCCGCGCACGTTCGGCGCGATCACGACGAACCCGCGGGCGACGAGGTACTGCGTCAGCGCCGCGAACGACGGCCGGTACTGCGACTCCGGCCCGCCGTGAATGATCATCACGACCGGCCGCTTGCCGGTCACCGCGCCACGCGGCCGGAAGACGTAGAGGGGGATCGACTCCCCGTCGTGCGCGGGAACGCGCACCAGGTCCGGGGCCACGAGCGTCGAGGAGTCCAGCCGGTGCGGCGACCGCGTCAGCCGCGTCGAGGTCCCCGTGACGGTGTCGTAGAGCCAGCCGTCACCCGGCACCAGCGGCGAGGAGTACGAGTACGCCAGGTACCGGCCGTCCCGGGAGAACGAGAACCCACCCGCGACGCCGGTACCCGGCAGCGGCACGTCCGCGGTCTTCTCCAGCGTCGTCGGGTCGTGCAGCGCGGCCTCGGTGCGGCCGTCGGCGTTGGTGACGACCAGCAGGTGCCGCCCCGTCCAGTCCACCGCGCAGCCGGCGTCCCACTCCGGGGTCAGGACGAACTCCCACGCCCCGTCCGGCGTCCCGCGCGCGATCGCGGACATGTCCCGCCCGACGTCGTGCGAGAAGAAGAACGCCGAGGAGTCCGGCAGCCACGACGGGCTCCCGATCTCCGCCGGCTCGGTGTGCGGCGCGAGCTCGACGAGGGAGGCGTCGGCGCGGTCCAGCAGGTGCAGGGTCGAGTCGCCGGGCTGCTCGGTGAGGGCCCCGAGCGCGAGGTAGCGGCCGTCCGGCGAGAAGTTTCCGGCCCAGGTCCAGCCGCCGGGGGCGTGGACGAGCTGCTCCTCGCCGGTGGACAGGTCGCGGACCCAGACGTCGAAGTCGGTCCCGGTCCGCCGGTTGGTCGCGTAGGCGAACGCGGAGCCGTCGCGCGTCACGCCCCCGGAACGGTGGATGTGCTCCGGGTCAACCACCAGGGGGGACAAAGCGTCCACATCGGGGACGGGCGCCGCCGGGGCGTCCGCCGTGACCGGGAGCAGGTAGAGCTGGTGCCGTTCGTTACCGCCCGCGTCGATGCCGATCAGCACGGTGTCCGCGGCCGCACCCGCGGGCCCGTGCGGCACCGGCAGGAAGCCGCCGCCGGCGGGCTCCGGCAGGTCCGTGACCTGCCGCAACGCCTCGATCGGCACCCCGTCGGGACGCACGTCACCGAGTTCCAGCGCATACAGCTGGGCGCTTCCGGGCACATCAGAGCTGATCAGCAGCCGTTCGCCGGTCGGGGAGAACCCCGACGGGCCTGCGGTGCGTGTTTCGAGGTAGGCCCGGATGTCGGGCTCGCCGGCGGGAACGGACGGGTCAGGAGTGCTCACCGGGACAGCCTGCGGCACCCCCGGGCGACCTCGCCAACCACCACGCCGCCTCAGGAATCGCGTGTACGTTGCCGGAGAACTTCTCGGGAAATGACTCGGGGATGCAGGAGGGCTCGATGAGCGACCGCGGGGCGGGACCTTGGTTCCGCGACGAAGTCGCGCCGCAGCGCCCCCGCCGGCCGGAGCCGCAGGAGGCGCCGACGGTGGTCTCGCGGCCCGCCGCGAACCGGCCGTTCCCGCCGGTCACGCGGCAGGACCCGTACGCGCGCCCGCCCGCGGCTCCCCCGCAACGCCCCGCCGACGCCTACCCCGCCCAGCCCCCCGCCCAGCCCCCCACCCAGCCGCCGGCCGCGCCGCCGCAGCACCGGCCGCCGATGCGCCGCCCGGTCGGGGAGGCACCGCCGCCCCCGCCCCAGCCGCCGCGGACGATCGTCAAGCGCAAGCGGCGCCGCTTCGGCTGGAAGAAGCCGATCGCGATCGCGGTCGTGCTCTTCCTCGTGCTGCCCATGTGCCTGTACTTCTGGGCGGACTCCCGCCTGGAGCGCATCGACGCCTTCCCGGCGGCGAGCTCGCGCCCGGCGAAGACCCCGGGCAGTGACTGGCTCATCGTCGGCTCCGACAGCCGCGAGGGCCTGTCGGCGAAGGAGCGCGCCAAGCTCAAGACCGGCCGGGCGACCGGGCAGCGCACCGACACGATGATGCTGCTCCACATCCCGGACGGCGGCGGCAAGCCGACGCTGGTCAGCCTGCCGCGTGACTCGTACGTCGCGATCCCGGGACACTCGAAGAACCGGCTCAACGCCGCGTTCGCGTTCGGCGGCCCGAAGCTCCTGATCCAGACCGTCGAGCAGCTGACGAACATCCGCATCGACCACTACGCGGAGATCGGGTTCGGCGGGCTGTTCGACCTCGTCAACGCCGTCGGCGGCGTGCACATGTGCATCGACGAGGCCCGCAAGGACCCGAAGGCGGGCCTGGACATCAAGAAGGGCTGCCAGAACCTGGACGGCGGCGAGGCGCTCGGCATCGCCCGCTCCCGCGCGTCGACGCGCGGCGACCTGGACCGCGTGAGCAACCAGCGCGAGCTGATCAGCTCCCTGATGGACAAGGTCACCTCGCCGACGACCCTGCTCAACCCGTTCCGCATGTGGTCGGTGGCCACCAAGGGCGCCGGCGCGCTGGCCGTCGACGACGGCGACCACCTGATCGACCTGGTTCGCCTGGCCTGGGCCGCGAAGGGGCTCGGGACCACGACGACCGTCCCCATCGGACGCGAGTTCACGGCGTCCGGCGTCGGTGCGGTGATCGAGTGGGACAGCAGCCGTTCCCGTGCCCTGTTCGAGGCCCTGCGGCAGGACCGCCCGGTGCCGAAGTCCGCGCAGTTCAACTGATCGGGATGACGCGACTGCTCGCGGACCTGCTCCCGGCACCACCCGACCCCGACGCGATCTTCGACGCCTTCACCGAATGGGCGACGGGGACCGGGCTGGAGCCGTACCCGGCCCAGACCGAGGCGCTGATCGAGCTCGTCTCGGGGTCGAACGTCATCCTCACGACGCCGACCGGGTCGGGGAAGAGCCTGGTCGCGACCGGGATGCACTTCGCCGGCCTGGCGCAGGGACGGCGCACGTTCTACTCGGCGCCGATCAAGGCCCTGGTGAGCGAGAAGTTCTTCGCGCTCTGCGACATCTTCGGCGCCGAGCGGGTCGGCATGCTGACCGGCGACGCGGCGGTGAACCCGACCGCGCCGATCGTGTGCTGCACGGCCGAGGTGCTCGCGAACATCGCGCTGCGCGAGGGTGCCGCCGCGGACATCGGCGGCGTCGTGATGGACGAGTTCCACTTCTACGCCGAGCCCGACCGCGGCTGGGCCTGGCAGGTCCCCCTGCTGGAACTGCCCCAGGCCCAGTTCCTCCTGATGTCGGCGACCCTCGGCGACGTGACGCGTTTTCAGGAGGACCTGACGGCGCGAACCGGCCGCGCCACCGCCGTGGTGACGTCCGCGACCCGACCCATCCCCCTGCTCTACTCGTGGGCGCTCACGCCGGTGCACGAGACGATCGAGGATCTTCTGATGGCGCGTCAGGCTCCGATCTACGTCGTGCACTTCACGCAGAAGGAGGCACTCGAGCGCGCCCAGTCGCTGCTGTCGGTCACGTTGTGCACGCGCGAGCAGAAGGACGAGATCGCCGCCGCCATCGGAGACTTCCGCTTCGCCCGCGGGTTCGGGGCGACGCTGTCCAAGCTCGTGCGCCACGGGGTCGGGGTCCACCACGCCGGGATGCTGCCGAAGTACCGGCGCCTGGTCGAGCAGCTGACCCAGGCCGGGTTGCTCAAGGTCGTGTGCGGGACCGACACCCTCGGCGTCGGGATCAACGTGCCGATCCGCACGGTGCTGCTCACCGGGCTCGCGAAGTACGACGGGCACCGGACGCGGATCCTCAAGGCGCGCGAGTTCCACCAGATCGCCGGCCGCGCCGGCCGGGCAGGCTTCGACACCACCGGCTACTGCGTCGTGCAGGCGCCGGAGCACCTGGTCGAGAACGCGCGCCGGGTCGCGAAGGCCGGCGACGACCCGGTGAAGCTCAAGCGCGTCCAGAAGGTGAAGCCGCCCGACGGCCAGGTGTCCTGGAACGAGGACACCTACAACCGCCTCGTGAACGCCGAGCCCGAGCCGCTGGTCTCGCGCATGCGCGTCACACACTCGATGCTGCTCAACGTCATCGCGCGCCCCGGCGACGGGTTCGAGCACATGCGCCATCTCCTGCGTGAGAACCACGAGGACCGCACCCGGCAGAACAAGCTGATCCGCCGTGCGATCCGGATCTACCGCGAGCTGGTCGCGGGCGGCGTCGTCGCGAAACTCGCCCAGCCGGACGAGACCGGGCGCTGGGTCGTCCCCCGCGTCGAGCTGCAGACGAACTTCGCGCTGAACCAGCCGCTCTCGCCGTTCGCGCTGGCGACGCTCGAGCTGCTCGACCCGGAGTCCGAGACCTTCGCCCTCGACGTCGTCTCGGTCCTGGAGGCGACGCTGGAGGACCCGCGCCCGGTACTGATGGCCCAGCAGTACGCGGCCAAGGGCGAGGCCGTGAACGCGATGAAGGCCGAAGGCATCGAGTACGACGAGCGGATGGAACTGCTCGAGGACATCACCTGGCCCAAGCCGCTGGAGGAGCTGCTCGAGGCCGCGTACGAGACCTACCGCGGCGGGCACCCGTGGATCGCGGAGTTCCCGCTCTCACCGAAGGCCGTCGTGCGCGACATGGTCGAGCGCGCGATGACGTTCGGCGAGTTCGTCTCCCACTACGGCCTCGCCCGCAGCGAGGGCATCGTGCTGCGCTACCTCGGCGACGCCTACAAGGCCCTGCGACAGACCGTGCCGGACGAGATCAAGACCTCTGAGCTCACCGACCTCATCGAGTGGCTCGGCGAACTGATCCGTCAGACCGACTCGAGCCTGCTCGACGAGTGGGAGGCCCTCGCCGAGGGCGTCGACCGGGCGACGCTCGCCGCGGCCGCGGAGCCCCGCGAACCGAAGGGCGTCACCGCGAACACGCGCGCGTTCACCGTGCTCGTCCGGAACGCGTTCTTCCGACGGGTTCTGCTCGCGGCCCGGCACCGGTGGGCCGAACTCGGACAGCTCGACGGCGAGTCCGGGTGGGCCGCCGCGGACTGGGCGAGCGCGATGCAGCCCTACTTCGCCGAGTACGGCCCGATCTCGACCGGTCCCGACGCGCGCGGACCGCACCTGCTCGTCGTCGAGAAGGAACCCGAAGGGCGCAAGCGGATCTGGACGGTCCGTCAGATCTTCGACGACCCGAACGGGGACCACGACTGGGGATTCTCGGGTGAGGTGGATCTCGACGCCTCGGACGAACTCGGGGCGGCTGTCGTTCGTATCACCTCTGTCGGCCCGCACTAGGGTCGAACCGAAGACAGCCGAGATGGGGGAATTCATGGCCGAGTCGAAGGAACCGTCCGAGGAAGGCCGCGAGCCCGAGGACCCGTTCGCCACCCCCGGTCAGACGCCGCCCGCTCAGACGCCGCCCGGCTGGACGCAGTCCGGCCCGGGGCAGTCGTGGGAGTACACCCAGCCCCCGCCCCAGTGGGGCGCGCCGCCGAGCGGCCCGCTCGGCCCGCCGCAGGAGCAGATCCCGCCGGAGCAGGTCCCGCCCCACTGGCAGCAGCCCTACGGTCAGCAGCCCGGCTACGGCCAGCAGCCGCCGCCCCCGCCGGGGTACGGCCCGCCCCCGGGGTACGACCAGCAGCCCCCGCCCTACGGCCAGCCGGCCGGGTTCGGGCAGCAGCCGGGGTTCGGGCAGCAGCCGGGGTTCGGGCAGCAGCCGGGGTTCGGGCAGCCGACCTACGGGCAGCGCCAGATCCCGGGCATCCCGCCGGGCGTCGAGGTCGGGTCGCTGGGCAAGCGACTGCTCGCGCGGATCCTGGACTCGCTGGTTCTCTCGCCGGTGTGGATCGTCGTCGCGATCGCCACCTGGAACACGAACCTGGGTGTGCAGCTGCTCGGGACGGTCGTCCAGACCGCGATCTTCTTCGGCTACGACGCGTACTTCGTCTCGGCCCGGGGCGCCACGATCGGCAAACAGGCCCTCGGTCTGAAGGTCGTGCAGCTGGAGAACGGCGCGATTCCGGACCAGACCGCCGCCGGCAAGCGGGCCGCGCTCTACAACTTCTCGTGGATCGCCTGCTACATCGGCTCGATCGTCGTCGCGCTGTCGCCGCTGTTCGACAGCAGCGGCCGCAAGCAGGGTCTGCACGACAAGGTTGCCGGCACCGTCGTCATCAAGGCCTGACCGTGTCTCCGGCCCCGCCGCTGTTCGCGTCCACCCGGCCGGCCGCCCCCGTGGCGGTCGGCGCGGCGGTGGTGGCCGCGACGGCAGCGGTGGCCCTGGTCAGCCCGGAAGAGCCGGGGACCTACCCGCCCTGCCCGTTCCACACGATGACCGGCTGGTGGTGTCCCGGCTGCGGCGGCCTGCGCGCCGTCCACGCCCTCGCCCACGGCGATCTGAGCACCGCGGTCGCCCGGAACGTCCTCGTCGTGCTCGCCGTCCCGCTCCTCGTCCTGGCGTGGGCGGCCTGGCTGCGCCGCTCTGTCACCGGGCGAGCAGCGCTCCGCCTGCCCACCGCTGTGGGCTGGACGCTCGCGGCCACCGTCGCCGCCTTCTGGGTCGCGCGGAACGTCCCCGCGGGGTCCTGGCTCGCGCCGTAGCAGCGCCTCCGTAGCAGTGCCTCCGTAGCAGTTCCGTAAGCCCGCAGGGGCTGTGCCGGCGCCCGCCGACGCGTTCACTGCTGGCATGAAGCGTCTGCTGCGCCACCGCGGGGTCCAGGCCGGGCTCGCGCTGTTCTCCGTCCTCGTCGCCGTCTCGCTCGCGGCGTTCGAGCCGTGGAAGCTGTGGATCGACAAGACCGTCGTCGAGGCGTTCCCGGTCGCGGTCGCCGAGGCACCGGCCGTGCTCCCGACGGCAACGCCGACCGCCGCCCCGACTCCGACGTCCGCCCCGAAGCCCGCCCCGGCCTGGGTGGAGCTCTACCGCGGGGAGTTGATCTCCCACGAGCACGCGACGACCGGGACGGTCCGGGTGATCCGCCTGGCCGACGGGTCACGGGTGCTGCGCCTGGAGAACCTCGACACCAGCAACGGGCCGGACCTGAAGGTCGTGCTCTCCGACGCCCCGGTGATCGAGGGCCGCGGCGGGTGGCACGTCTTCGACGACAACGCCCACCGCAAGATCGGCAACCTCAAGGGCAACAAGGGCTCGCAGAACTACGCGATCCCCGCCGACGTCGACCTGACACAGCTACGCAGCGTGTCGATCTGGTGCGACCGCTTCAACGTCTCGTTCGGTGCCGCCGCCCTGGTGAGCGCCACTCAGTGATCGGGGTCAGTCGTATCCCAGCTCGTGCAGGCGAGCGTCGTCGATGCCGAAGTGGTGCGCGATCTCGTGCACGACGGTGATCTCGACCTCGGCGACGACGTCGTCCCGGTTCTCGCAGATCGCGAGGGTCGGGTTGCGGTAGATCGTGATCCGGTCGGGTAGGACGCCCGAGTACCAGCCGTCACGTTCGGTGAGCGGCACGCCGTCGTAGATCCCCAGCAACTCGGGGTCGTCCGGGGGCGGGTCGTCCTCGACGAAGACGGCGACGTTCGTCATCAGCCCGGTGAGTTCGGGCGGGATGGAGTCGAGCGCCTCGGCGACGAGCGCCTCGAAGTCCTCGCGAGGGATGTTCAGCACTTGGTCATTGTCCGCCTGCCGCGACCCGAGTTCGCCTACCGTCGAAGATCGAGCCGGTGGGGGATCGGCTCCGTCCACCGGACGCCGCACGCCGGGTCCCGAGGAGCGCGCGCCGTGCTCGACCGCCTACGCAAGCCCAGCACCGTGCTGGTGCTGCGCCGTGGGCTGCGCCGGCTCGTCCCGCGGTGGGTCCCGGCCCGGCGCATCGCCGGGGTGGTCGGGTTCGTTCTGGTCGCGGTCGTCGGGGCGTGGCTCGGCCTGATGGTCGGCGGGCGGGACAGCACACCGATCGGCCCGGTGAACACCCACATGACCGCGCACTTCTCGTGGTCCGGGGACACCGAGATCCGCGTCGGACCGCTCGGGACGCTCAAGCTCGACACCCACGAGGGCCCGATCGGGGTCACGGTCACCGTCGACGCGCTCAACGTCACCGACGCGCGGACGATCTTCGAGGACCCGGAGTCGCTCGAGGGGCTGGAGCAATGGGTCTCGGCCGACGCCAAGGACGCGATCATCCGGCTGGTGATCCGGTCGGCGGTCTCCGCCCTGCTCGGCGCGTTCATCCTCTCGGTGCTCGTCTACCGCCGGAAGGCGCGGCGCGTGGCGTTCGTGTGCGGGACGGCGGTCGCGATGATCACGGCCACGATCGGCACCGCCGCGTGGACGTGGAACCCGCGCTCGGTCTCCCAGCCCCAGTACTCCGGGCTCCTGGTCTCGGCCCCGTCCGTCGTCGGCAACGCGCAGGACATCGTCGCCGGCTTCGGCGACTACAGCCGCAGCCTGGCCAAGCTCGTCGGCAACGTCTCCAAGCTCTACGACGTCACCTCGACGCTGCCCGCGTACGAGCCGGACCCGACGACGATCCGCGTCCTGCACGTCTCGGACATCCACCTGAACCCGGCGTCGTGGGAGGTGATCAGTTCGATCACCCAGCAGTTCGACGTGGCACTGATCGTCGACTCCGGCGACATCTCCGACCATGGCTCGAAGGCCGAGCGGCGGTTCGTCGACGCGATCTCCGACCTGCCCGTCCCCTACGTCTACGTCCGCGGCAACCACGACTCGAAGGCGATCGCCGACGCGGTGGCGGCGCAGCCGAACGCGCTCGTGCTCGACGACGGCGTCACCAAGGAGGTCGCGGGCCTCCGCATCACCGGCGACGGCGATCCGCGGTTCACCCCCGACCGGTCCGTCGAGCGTGCCTCGAACGAGGAGGTCGCGGCCGTCGGCAACGCCGTCGCGGCGGGCGTCCGCCTCGCGGGCACGCACCCCGACATCGCGGTCGTCCACGACCCGACGCAGGGCACCGGTTTCGACGGGGTCGTCCCGTTGGTCCTCGCCGGCCACACGCACCAGCGGTCGACCAAGCTGCTGCCCGAGGGCACCCGGATGTTCGTCCAGGGCAGCACCGGCGGCGCCGGCCTGCGGGCGCTGGAGAGCGAGACGCCCCTGCCGATCCAGTGCTCGATCCTGTACTTCGACGCGACGACCAAGCGCCTGCAGGCCTGGGACGACCTCACGATCGGCGGCCTCGGGCTGAGCTCGGCCCAGATCAACCGCACCCTCGCCCCGGAGGAGACCAAGCGCTTCGAGCAGTACTCCCGCAGCCAGCAGGCCGACCCGTGGGCCGGGCCGTGACCTGCGGCTTTCCCCGCGCCGGGGCCGGGTGGGGCGGGGTCATTTTGGCCGCGGGCGAGACCGTCCCCTATGCTGACGCGGTCCTCCACGGCACCCGTGGTCGAAAGCCACAGGCCCTCATCGTCTAGAGGCCCAGGACACCGCCCTTTCAAGGCGGCAGCACGGGTTCGAATCCCGTTGGGGGCACGCAGTACCAGCGCAAGAACAACAACAGAACACCTGCACGACCGCCTGACCATGTGTGCCACACTTAGGCGCGCAGACCAGGTCCCGTGGAGCAGTTTGGAGTGCTCGTCACCCTGTCAAGGTGAAGGCCGCGGGTTCAAATCCCGTCGGGACCGCACAGTTCGATCGCAACAGACACAAGGCCGACCCTCGCGGGTCGGCCTTCGTCGTTCCGGGGTCCGTGCGCCGGCGTCAACGCAGGTACTGGTCCAGGGCGTCGCTGATCAACTGGGCGGGTGAGGTGCCCCGCTCTTTCGCCGCCTCGCGGACGCGGACCTCGAGCGCCGTGCTCAGCAGGCGCGGCTCGGCGTCGACCGACGGCGGTGCGGGCGAGTCGTCGGCACGGGCCCGCGCGAACACGGCGGTCGCGATGACGACGACCGTGCCGAGCACGTCGAGGATCCCCAGCACGCCCAGCAGGCGGGCGTAGCCGCCACCGGGGTCGGACCCGATCTCCAGGACGGGCCCCACGATCAGCCCGGCGACACCGGCGGCGACGGCCAACGTCGCGCCCAGCAACGGGCCGATCCGCTCCCGCCCGGCGAGCGCGAGCAGCAGGGAGGTCTGGGCGAGGGTCGCGGCGACCGTCAGCGTCACGAAGAAGGCGCGCAGCAGCGGCTCGGAGTCCTCACCGCCCCAGATCAGGATCAGCGCGATCACCGAGCAGACCAGCGAGATCGCGCCACCGGCGACCCCGACCCAGCGGTACCGGGGGGAGTCGGCGAGCGAGAGGTAGCAGAGCGCCGCGACCGACTGCACGCCGACGACCAGCGTCGTCAACAGGACGCGGACCTCGGTCTTCCCGAAGTCCCCGCCGCCGAGCAGCGCGATGATGCCCAGCAGCGCGGCCAGGGAGAACGAGCCGATGATCGTGTTGACGACGACCCGTCGCATGTCTCGCATCGGCAGATGATGGCACCGCGGCGGGCCGCGGCCGAGTGTTCAGGACCGGCGGGCCGCCGCGGGGTGGGCCCGCAGGTGCTCGTCGAGCCAGACCAGGCAGCCGACCAGGGCGAGCCCGCCGCCGACCAGGCAGACGGCGTCCCAGCCGCCCGCGCTCCAGGCGACACCGGCGAACGCCGACGCGACGGCACCGGCCGCGAAGTTGCCGGTCATGTAGAGCGTCGTCAGGCGGCTGCGCGCCTCGGGCCGGAGCGCGTAGAGGGTCGACTGGTTGGTGATGTGCTGGCCCTGCATGCCGAGGTCGACGAGCACGAGCCCGGCGACGAGCGCCGCGATCGACTCCCCGCCGGCCCAGAGCAGTGCCCACCCGAGGGCGACGCAGAGCAGGAAGCTGCCGGTGGACCGGTGGGCCCAGCCGCGGTCGGCGAGGCGCCCGGCCCCGAGCGCAGCGACGGCACCGAAGAGCCCGGCGAGCCCGAGCAGACCCGTCTCCGCCTCGCCCTTGCCGTAGTCCTCGGCCATCAGGAACGCGAGCGAGGTCCAGACCACGGTGAACCCGGCCATGCCGAGCGCGCCGTAGACCATGCGGCGCCGCACCACCGGCTCGTCGCGGACCAGGGGCCACAGCGAGCGGACCAGGCCCCGGTAGGTCAACGCGGGATCGGCGGCGGGCAGACGCGGGAGCATCCGGTGCAGGACGATCCCCAGCAGCGCGCAGAGTCCCGCGGCGGCGACGTAGACGGTGCGCCACCCCGCGGCGGCGGCGAGCAACCCGGAGATCGTCCGGGCCGCGAGGATGCCGATCAGCAGGCCGCTCATCACGGTGCCGACGACCGTCCCGCGCTCGTGGTCCGCCGCCAGCGCCCCGGCGAGCGGGACGAGGACCTGCGCGACCACCGCGGTGACCCCGACGCCGAGGACCGCGAGCAGCAGCACCGGCAGGTTCGGCGCCGCCGCGGCCCCGAGCAGCGCGAGCGTGCACAGCGTCATCAGGGGCGCCACCAGCCGGTGGCGGGCGATCAGGTCCCCGAGCGGGACGACCGTCACCAGCCCGAGCGCGTACCCGATCTGGGAGGCGGTCACCAGGAGCCCCGCGGCCCCCGGCGAGACGTCCAGGTCGTCGGCGATCCGGTCCAGCAGCGGCTGGGCGTAGTACAGGTTCGCCACGCTCGCACCGCACGCGATCGCGAAGAGAACGACGAGCCGGCGATCCATCGTCGGGCTCGTGCTCACCGGCGAACGGTACGTCACTCAGGTCCCGGGACCGAGCGGCCGTTCGAGCGACCGGACGGGTCGGCTAAACTCACCCAGTCCCACCCGGCCAGGTAGCTCAGTTGGTACGAGCGACCGCCTGAAAAGCGGTAGGTCGGCGGTTCGACCCCGCCCCTGGCCACCTTTGTTCGACCCACCCCGCCGTTGGAGATGTCATCTCCAACGGCGTTCTTCTGTCAGCGGCGTTTGCGCGCGGCGTAGAACGGCCGCACCCAGACGGTGTACGCGCCGGCCAGGGCGAGGGCCGCGCCGCCCGCCAGCAGCCGCCACACGAGGTCGGCGTCCGCGAGGATCGCGAAGCCGGCGAACAGGCACATGCCGACCCAGGCCGACATGCCGACGAAGATCCAGGGCAGGTTGCGAGACGCGACGGGCTGCTGCACGGGGTCGAGCCTAGATCGGGCGCTCCCGCACCCCCGCAACGTCAGCGAGACCGAGCGCTATGACGCGCGATCCCGCTGACGTTGCGGCGGGTTTCGCGGGGGCGCCGGGGCCGAGGCGGAGCGCGCCGAAGCCGGGGTCGGCCGGGGCCGCGTTCTCCCAGGGGCCGTCGGTGACCTGGGTGGCGCCGCGGACGAGGGTCGAGCCACCGCCGCCGCCGGTGCGGGCGACGCCGTTGGTGGAGCCGTCGTCCTGGGGGTCGCCGGACTCCTCGGCGTCGGTCAGGCCACCGCCGCCGCCGAAGTACCCGCCGCCGCCCCCGCCCCCGTCGCGGGGGATGCCGCTGCCCCCGCTGCCCCCGGTCTCGCCGGTGAATGCGGGCGCGGCGGCGCCGTCGGGCCCGACCGGGCACTCGGGGCACTCCGGGTCAGCGCGCCAGCCGGGCTCGGTGGCGGAGGCGTCGATCGGGAGTGGGGAGGTCTCCCCCCGCCCGACCGCGGGGTAGCCGTAGTCGCCGTCGGCGGCACCGCCCCCGCCGCCCGCGACGGCGAGCCCGACGACCTGGCCGGCGCGGACGATCTGCACGCCTGTCCAGCCCCCGCCGCCGGCACCGTGCGCACCGCCGGGGGCGCCCCCGTTGGCACCACCCGCGGCGGTCCCGCCGACCGTGGTGCGGTCCGCACCGGCGCCGCCGACCCGCATCGTCACGACGTCACCGGCGCGCACCGCGAAGGTCGCACCGACGCCGGCACCCTCACCGCCGGGGAACGGACCGTCGGCCGGGCCGAAGCTCCCGCCGTGCCCGCCCTGGACGAAGACCTCGAGCGGGCCGGGGTTCGCGGGCACCGTGAACGAGTGGGACTCCCCGCCGCCGAGGAAGCAGGTGAGGACCGCCGACTCGGTCGTGCACCCCGCCGGCGCAGCGTGACCCGCGGGCGCGAGGGCGACGAGAGCGGGAACGGTCAGGCTCATCGCCACGACGAGGTGTGCCCGGCGCATCGCGACCTCCGACTGCGGCCCGAATCCCCGCGAACCGCCCTGATCGGACAGCGTAGGCACGGGGTTCGGCCATCGCCGGGTGCTGTCACCCGGTTGGCGGGTCGGCCGATCCGGGGAAGCCGCACAGGGAGACGGCATAGCCTGAGGTCATGGACGACGTCTGGGACAACGTCGAGCAGTACTCCGAGCAGAGCGCGCAGGAGATCGTGGCCGCGGCGATCCAGCTCATCGAGACGATCCGCAGCTACACCGACGACGTCGTGAGCATGCACGGCGAGAGCGCTGAGCTCCCGGCCCTGACCGAGCGCAACCAGCAACTCGCCGAAGCCGTCGCGGCGTTCAACGACCGCGCCTTTCTCCACACCGGCACCCGCCCGCTGCTGCTGGACGTCCTCGACGAGGATGCCGTCGACGCCTGACGCAGCGTCAGGAAGCCCGTTCGACCATCCGCTCGCGCAGGGCCGCGAGCGACTCCGCCCGCAGACCGCCGGCGACGAGGTAGCCCTCGGCGCTGCCGTGCGCGGTGCGCAGGTCGGCGAGGACGGCATGCATCAGTTCCGGCGGGCAGCTCATCAGCTCCTCCATGCGGTCCTCCCTCGCCCCGAGGGCGATGCCCTTCCGCATGGTGCGCTCGCGCAGCTCGCCGACGTAGGCCTCCTCCGACCGCGCGTAGTCCACGGCCACCACGTCGTCCGGGACCCCGAGGGCGGAGAGCAGCACCCCGACGATCAGACCGGTGCGGTCCTTGCCGGCACTGCAGTGCACGAGCGCGGGCAGTGCGCCTTCGCCCGCGAGCACCTCGATCGCGGCGACGACCTGGTCCGCGCAGCGCTCGAGGATCTGCGTGTAGAGCTCGGCGAGGTCGTCGATCTCGCCGAGGCGGATGCGGCCGCGGTAGAGCGGGTTGCGGTGCAGCGCGAGCCCGTCCGGAAGCACGGAGTCCGGCAGCCCCACCAGCTCCTTGTCCTCGCGCAGGTCGATGACCGTGCGCAGCCCGAGTTCGAGCAGCATCGGGTGCGCCGCGGTCGTCAGCTCCCCCAGCGCTCCCCCGCGCAGCAGGAGCCCGGCGCGTATGCGGCCGCCGCCCGCCGTCGGGTAGCCGCCGACGTCCCGGAGGTTGTGCAGTCCCTCCGCGGCCAGGAATCGGGTGTCCGCGCTCATGACTCCAGCATGCGTCAGGGGATCGGGACGGCCCACACCAGCCGGGTCCCCCCGGCCTCCGGTGCGGTCACCTCGAACGTTCCGCCGCGCCCCTCGGCGCGCTTGCGCAGATTGGCCAGACCGCTGCGCCGGGTCGAGTCGCCGAGGCCGACGCCGTCGTCGACGATCTCGACGGTGAGCGTCCGCGTGTCGATGACCGCGGCGACGAGCACGTGCACCGTCCGCGCCTGCGCGTGCCGGGCGACGTTGGTGAGCGCCTCGCGCAGCACCGCGACCAGGTCGTCGACGAGGTCGTCGGGCGGCATCACGTCGAGCGGGCCGGCGAACTGCACGACGGGCGCCGCGGGCAGCAGGGGCGTGACGTCGGACAGGACGCCGAGAATCCGCTCACGGGTCGAGCTCACGGTCGGACCGAGGGGCGTGCGCAGACCGTAGATCGCCGAGCGGATCTGGGTGATCGTCTCGTCGATGTCCTCGATGCAACGACCGATCCGCTCGGCCCGCTCCTCGTCCATCCCGGCGGCCATCGCCTGCAGGGTGAGACCGGCGGCGAACAGGCGCTGAATGACGTGGTCGTGGAGGTCGCGGGCAATGCGGTCGCGATCCTCGAGCAGCTCGAGGTGCTGGGCGAGCTCGCGGGCGTCGGCGAGTTCGAGCGCGACGGCCGCCTGCTGGGCGAACGCCTTCACGAGCTCGACCTCGACGCCGGTGAACGGCGGGCGCCCCCGGTCCCGGCCGACGGCGAGCACCCCGCGGGACCCACGCTCCCCAAGCAGCGGGATCACCATGCTGGGCCCGAGGCCGCCGTCCGGCGCGAAGTGCACCTCGGACGCCGCGGCCGCCGTCGCCTCGGTCTCCCCGAGCACGCGCGGAGTGCCGGTCCGGGCGACCTCGCCGCTGATCGTCCCCGTCAGGGGGACGAAGGTGCCGGTCAGGTCCTGCACGTCCGCACCGACCGCGACGGCGACGCGCAGGTGCTCGGGGTCGCGCGTCGGGAGCAGGGCGAGCACCCGGTCGGCGCGCGCGATCGCCGCCGCCTCGGCCGCGATGTGCTGCAGCGAGTCCTCGCTGACGTCGGAGAGCAGGTCCCGCGCGATCCGGATCGACGCCTCCAGCTGCTCCTCCAGCCGCGCGTGCTCGGTGAGGTCGACGATCTGGCACACGAGGTGCAGCGGACGACCCTCCCCGTCCCGGACCAGCGCGACCGAGAGCCGGGCCTCGATCACCTCGCCGTCCGGGCGCAGGTACCGCTTCTCGATCTCGTAGCCGGTCCGGAGACCGTCCTTCGTCTCCTGAAGGAGCGTCAGGTCACGATCGAGGTCGTCCGGGTGCGTGAGCTCCTGGAAGGTCAGGCCGAGCAACTCGTCCTCACTGCGCCCGGCCAGCCGGCACAACGCCTCGTTGACCCGCAGGAACTGGCCCTCGAGGCCGATCAGGCACATACCGATCTGGGCCTTGTCGAGCGCAGTGGTGAACATCGAGACGGCCTGACGCTCCGACGCCTCGCGCGCCTTACGCTCCGTCAGATCATCGACGTAAGCGACGCGGTAGAGCAGCCGTCCGTCCTCGGCGCGCGCGGCGACGACCTCGGTCTCGACCGGGAACACCGAGCCGTCGAGCCGCATGTGCTCGGTCTCGTAGCGCAGGTAGCCCTCGCGGTTGACGAAGTCCGCGAGCTCGGCGACCCGGTCGCGGGCGGCGGGGCTGAAGACCTCGGCCAGCGGTTTACCGGCGAAGTCCTCGGGCCGGCCGCCGTGGTCCGCGGCGAAAGCCGCGTTGACGCGGGTGATGACGTCGGTGTGGGGGTCGGTGAACATGATCCCGCGCTTCGTCACCTCGAAGCTGAGCTGCCACTGCCGCCGCAGCTCGTCGTCCTGGGCGCGGCCGGCCTGGGCGCTGCGGAGCTCGGAGACCTCGCGGGCCACGAGCGACCCGCCGACGATCTCCCCGTCGAGCTCGACCGGCCCGATCGTCACCTCGTAGACCGCGATGTCGTCCTGGGCGATCCGGTCGACCGTGAACCGCTCGCCGTCCACCGACCGGCGGATCCGGTCCGCCAGGGGCTCCCACACCGCGGGCAGCAACGCCTCGGCCGCCGGGCGACCAACCATCGCGACGGGGTCGTAACCGTGCCGGACGAAGGCACCGCCGTAGGTGTCGAGCACCCGGAGGTCGCGGTCGTAGACGAGGACGGCGAAGCCGTCGAGCGCGTCCATCGACGCACGCAGCACGCGCTGCCGCAGCTCCCCGTCGTCGCTCACGCGCTCAGTGTGGCGGACGCCGGCCGGGCGGGCGTCAGTACCGGACCGGCAGGCGCTTGATGCCGTGGATGAAGTTGCCGCGGAGGAACACCGGTTCCCCGATCACCTCGAGGTTGGGCAGCCGATGCAGCACCTGGTGGAAGATCGCGCGCAGTTGCACCCGGGCCAGGCTGGCGCCGAGGCAGAAGTGCGGACCACCGCCCCCGAACGCGACGTGCGGGTTCGGGTCGCGCGTGAGGTCGAAGCGGTAGGGGTCGGCGAAGACCGCCTCGTCGCGGTTCGCCGACTGGTAGAAGAGCACCGCCTTCTCCCCGGCCGCGATGTGCCGGCCGCGGATCTCGGTGTCCTTGCGCGCGGTGCGCTTGAAGGTCAGCACCGGTGTGCCCCACCGCAGGAACTCGTCGATCGCGCGGTCGATGCGGCCCTCGAAGTCCGCCATCAGGTACTCGCACTGCTCCGGGTGGCGGTGCAGGGCGAGCAGGCCGTGCGTCGTCGTCTGGCGCGTGGTGTCGTTGCCCGCGACCGAGAGCAGGACGAAGAACGCGGCGATCTCCTCGGGCGTCAACTTCTGGCCGTCGACCTCGGCCTGGACGAGGGCGGTGATGAGGTCGTCGCGCGGGTTCTCGGCGCGTTCCTCGGCCATCCGGTACGCGCCGCCGTGCAGCGTCATCAGCGAGTCGAACAGCAACTGGAGTCCGTCGCGCCCGGCGAGGTACTCCTCGTCGTTCCAGGCGACCATGGCGTTCGCGGCGTCGGTGAAGGTCTGCCGGTCCTCGGGCGGGACGCCGATCATCTCCGAGATCGTCCACATGGGCAGTCGCGCGGAGACGGCGGAGACGAAGTTGACCTCGCCCGACGGACCGAGGTCGTCGACGATCGCGGCGGCCTGCGCGGCGATCTGGTCCTCGATCAGCTTGACCCGCCGGGGCGTGAAGACCGAGGAGATGATCATGCGCAGGCGGCCGTGGCGGGGGTCGTCCATCGAGAGGATCGAGTGCGCCATCTCGATGATGTCCTCGGGGACGTTCTCCATCATCACGCCGCCGAACTCCATGCCCGAGCCCCACGTCTCGGCGTCGCGACTGACGGCCGTCACGTCGGCGTGGGTGACCAGGGCCCAGAAGCCGGGGTCGTCCTCGTCCGGGATCAGTTCGGTCTCGACCGGGCGGTGCCACGACAGGGGCCGCTCGCGCCGCAGTTCGTCGAAGGCCGGTTCGCGCTCGGCCGGGGTCTTACCCCAGAAGGCGAGGCTGGAGATGTCGAGCGGGTCGTACGGGCGCAGCGTCGTGGTCACCGGAGTCTCCCGCCGGGATTCGGGAACGATGGCGTGTCAGAAATTCAGGACGCCGTTCTACCGCGTCCGGTGGGGTGTGAGCAAGCCCACGCTATGCCGCGCGACGGCGCCGGGCGAGGAGCTTGTGGCGCGTGAACTCGATGCCCAGCGCCAGGACGACGGACGCCACGATCCCGACCGTGACCGCCAGCAGGTAGTTGTCGTGGATGAGGTTGCCGGCGAAGAACCCGAGCAGGCTGGCCTGCAGCGCCCACAGCACACCGCCGGCACAGACGTACGGGGTGAACTTGCGCAGCGGGAAGTGCAGGATCCCGGACAGCGCCGTGCTGATCGTCCGCCCGCCCGGGACGAACCGCAGCACGATCAGCGCCGGCCCGCCGCGTTTGCCCAGCTGGGCCTGCGCGTTGTCACGGAGCTTCGCGATGCCGGGCCGCCGGGCGAGCCGGTCGACGAACGGCTTCCCGACCTTGCGTCCGATCAGGTACGAGATGTGGTCCCCGGTGATCGCCCCGATCAGGGCGACGGCCATGACTCCGCTCAGCGGCAGTTCGTCCTGCGCCGCGAGCACGCCGCCGGAGATCACCAGCGTCTCGCTCGGGACCACGGGGAAGAAGCCGTCGACGATGCAGACGGCCAGGATGACGAGCAGCCCCCACGGCGATCCCAGCGCCGACTCGAGCCGGGAGACGACGTCGTCGAGGCTGTCCATCGGGTGCAGTCTTGCCCATCGCGCCCGGAATCGCCCGACCGGTGACCACCCGGCCGGGTGACCGGAGGTCTCAATTGGTGCACGGGCGCGGACCGGGCCGATCGCCCTGTGGAGAATGGGGGCTTCGTCCGCGAGCAGGAGTTCGGTGTTGAAGCAGCTGAGCAGGCCGCAGTTGATCACCGCGGGAGTGGTCGCAGCGGTCGTCCTGGGGGCGGGGGTCACCCTCGCCGTCTCGGGCGGCGGCGGCAACGGATCGGACAATTCGGGCAACAAGCCCGGCCTGGAGGAGGCCGCCGCGGTGGCGGAGGCCCTCGGCAAGCTGGCGGACGACCCGGCGAACCTCGTTGCCTCGGACGTCCGGTCGGCGATCGGTGGTCGCGCCCGCGAGGCGGTCCCGGCCGGGTCCACGGTCTCGGCCAACCCCGCGACCTGGCAGCCCGACGGCCTCGGCGGCGGCACGATGACGGTCACCGTCACCAGCCCCGGCCAGCCGGCGGTCACGTACACCGCGGTCATGGTGAAGGAGCAGTCCGGCTGGAAGGTCGTCGGCACCGTGCCGATGAACCCGGCCAACGCCGGCTCCACCCCGGCTGAGCCCGGCCAGGCCCCGGCCGCGAACCCGCCGGGGGTCGCCCAGGTCCCGCCGGGCGGCGCGACGATCCCGTCCTCCGGGGCCGGCGTCATCCCGCCGGGCGCCCCGGCGCAGTCCGGCCAGCCCCAGGGAACCCAACCCCAGGGGACCCAGCCCGCACCCGCCCAGCAGCAGCCCGCCGCACCCGGAGGCGGACAGTGACGCTCTTCCGCAGGACCACCACCCCCCGTCGGTGGCGCCGTCCCCTCGGGGTCGCCGTCGCCGCGACGCTGGCGATGCCGCTGGTCACGATCGCCGCGCCGGAGACCGCGACGGCTGCGCCGCCGCGGCAGGTCCCGTGCGGCCAGGTCGAACTGGCGCCGGTGCTCAAGACCGACGTCACCGACACGGGCCAGCCGATCCAGCAGAAGGCCGACCGGCGCGGGGTCTACGTGCCGATCATCATGGTCCCGGACTACCACGGCCGCGCGAAGCACGACGACTCGCGCACCGGCGACTTCTCGCACCCGATCGACATGGGCGCCGGCGGTCCGGCGCCGGCCGCGCCGCGCGCGTCGTTGATCGGGCAGCTGCAGCAGATCCCGGGCGCCGCCGTCTACACCTTCGACTACCGCGCCAGCGCCGGGAACTGGGTCGACGACCCGGGCATCGGCCCGGCGCTCGGCGACGCGATCGACTGCGTCACCAGCGCGCTCGGGCAGAAGGCCATCCTCATCACGCACGGCGTCGGCGGCCTCGCCGCGCGCTGGGCGGTGGGGGGACAGGTCGAGGGCCGCGACCGCGGGTCGCAGGTCACCACCGTCATCGGTTACGGGTCGCCGCAGACCGGCTCGCAGCTCGCCGAGCTCCTGAACACCGGCGTCGGCGCGACCGCGTCCGAGCCGCGCACCGTGCTGCGGCTGCTGGTCAGCGCGTGCCGGGCGCTCAAGCCGGCCGTGTTCACCGAGCAGGCCCCGTGCGGCTTCCTCCCCGTCCAGGCCGGCGCGTTCGCCCGGGCCGGCGGCGAGGCGTTCCGCGGCCAGTCGCCCCAGCACCTCGCGCTGCGGCCGTACCCGAACACCGTCCGGGTCCACGCGTTCGCCGGCGACGTCGTCGTGAACGCGACGAACCTCGGGTGGTTCGGGCTCAAGCCCTTCCGCGCCAACGACATCCCCCTCGGCGACCTGGTCTCCTCGACGGCGTCGACGACGATCCAGGCCCTCTCGCAGCTGCGTGCGTCCTGCCGGTTCACGCTCGACGCGTTCGGGACGCCGGCGCAGAGCGCGGGTATCCGCCTCGCGGAGATCGGGGCGCAGGGCGCGGCCTGGCCGTTCCCGTCGACGATCCGGCCGTGCTTCGCGCCGAGCCTGCCGCGCGTCTCGCAGTTCGCGGACCGCATCCGCGAGCTGCTCACCAACGAGATCCGCAACCGCCAGCCGCTGGACCTGCGTGAGCTCGAGTCGCTCGCCGTCCCGTCGGTGTGCGGGCACCCGGCGGGGACGCTGGCCGGTGGCCGCCTGCCGGGCATCGCGCCCGGCAACGGCGAGGTCGCCCTGGCCTCGACGCTGTACCCGGACCGCTTCCAGGACTTCACCACGTTCGGCGACCTGACCGGCGACGGCGTCGCCGACACCGTCGCGGTGCTGAAGTGCTCGACCGCCGCCGGACCGGGCGCGGACGTCGTCGTCGCCTACGACAGCGGCGCGCGTCTGCTCGGCTCGATCAACCTCGCCGACGTGACCGGGCGTCCGATCAACGAGATCTACAACGTCCAGGTCAGCCGCGGCCAGGCCATCATGCGCTGGCGGACGACCGAGGAGCCGTCGACGGTCGAGACCGTCGTCGACGCAGAGGCCAGCTTCACCTTCGACTCCAACCTCGGCCTGCGCGCCGGTGCGCTGAAGAGCTTCAACGTCACCGGTCCGGTCGGGAAGCTGCTGGAGAAGATCCGGGCCGGCCGCTCCGGCGCCGAGGTCCGCAAGCTCGCGCCGCCGGAGATCATCTCCGCGATGATCGCGGCCCACCGGCAGACGCCGTTCGGTGAGGCGACCTGCTACGGCCCGTCGACCGCGCCGAACTCGAACTGGCCCGAGCAGGCCCTCGACGACTTCGACGACTGGCCGCCGCAGGACGGTCTCCAGCACGGCGACCGCTTCTGCCTGATCGCGCTGCCCGACGGGCACTACGCCCTGCTCGGCATGGTCCACACCGGGTTCAGCACCTGGCGCGCGGTGGAGTTCCGCCTCCCCGAGCGCCGCAGCACCCCCGGCGGCGGCGGCCTGTTCCCCGGCGGCAACGACGACGACGACGGCCCCGGCGGGATCGGCCCGCTGTTCTGACCCGCAGCCCCGCCAATGTCAAGAAAGGGTGACACCCCTTACTGCGCAGTAAGGGGTGTCACCCTTTCGTGACATCGCGGGTCAGGCCGGGCGGGTCAGGCCGGGCGGGTCAGACCTGGTCGATGCTCAGCTGCCAGGTGCCGCCGGCGCGGGGCGGGGCGGTGAGGAGGCCGGGGAAGCCGACGGCGGCGCAGGCCTCGGCGAGGGCGGCCGGGGTCCGGGGGTCGGCGTCGGAGCAGAGCAGGGCGCGGGCGAGTCGGCCCTTCGTCGCCTTGTTGTGGTGGCTGACGACCTTGCCCTGGTGCGTGACCTGCACGGTGACGGTCCGCTCCGCCACGGCACCGGACGGACGCCAGGCCGCGACGTAGGCACCGGAGCGCAGGTCGAGCAGGACCTTGCGGCCGACCCAGCCCGGCAGGACCTCGCCGAGGGGACCGCGCCAGGTCCCGGCGATCGTGCCGAGCGTCGGCAGCGTCGCGCCGCCGGAGAGCCGGTACGGCGGGACGCGGTCGTTCGGGCGCACGACGCCCCACAACCCGCTGGAGATCAGGACGCTCCGGTTGGCCCGGCGCTTCGCGTCGGACGGGAGGTCCAACAGGCCGAGGTGGTCGAACAGGACGCCGCTGTAGAGCTGCGCCGCGGTCAGCGTCGGGGCCGTCTCCAGCCGGAGGTTGCGGACGAGGTCAGCGGCCTGACCAGCCGTCAGATCCAAGACCTCACGGGCCTTCTCGGCGTCGCCGGCGCACAGGTCGGCGAGCGCGGCCATCACGGTGCGGCGCGTCTCGGTCAGCGCGTCCGCGAACACCAGCGTCGACAGGTCGAGCGGCTTCCCCCGGCGCGCTTCGGTCTTGCCCTCCGAGGGCGGGAGCAGGATGAGCACCGAGGGAGGCTATCCCGAACCCGCCGGTACCGAGCGCCAGACCTCGACCAGCCCGCGCCCGGTCGTGCCGACCTTCTCGAAGTGCCGCGCCAGCACCAACCGCGTCTCCTCCAGCACGTGCGCCGCCGGGCCGGAGGCGTCCGCCGCACCCACGACGAGGACGTAGACCGGCGCCAACGCCGGCAACTGCGCGAGCGCGATCTGCGGCGGCACCGACCCGAGGCCGGTTAACTCGGGATCGAGCACGGTCCGGGGGTTCACCTCGGGCCGGAAGCGGGCGGGGAAGTAGTCGAGGACCGCCTCGTAGTGTCCGACGTCGACGGCGTGTCGGCGGGCCGCGAGCTCACTGGCCAGGTGCCGGGTGGGGTCCCACTCCCGGTTGCGGCCGGCATCGGGGCCGAGGTTCGCGAAGCGCAGCGCAACCAGGGTGGAGCCCGGCTCGACGAACTCGCCCGCCGCGAGGTACTCGGCGGCGAGGTCGTCGTAGTCGGCGAGCTTCGGCAGACGGACCAGGGCCAGGGCGCCGGTCGCGACGACGAGCGCGACCGCGGCTATGAGGGCGATCCGGGGCTCCGGGGGCCGGGCGGCGAGCCAGAGCAGGGCGAACAGCACCGGGAACACCGCGAGGCGCTCGTCGATCAGGCCGAAGTCGAGGCCGAAACTCGCCGGCGTGGCCAGGACCAGCACCGCCGCGGCCGTCGCCGCGAGCCCCGCCGCGGCACTCGCGGCCCGCGCACCCGAGGCGGGGACCGCCCGCCGGGCCACCAGCGCCAGCGTCACCAGCACGAGAGCGATCACCGCGGCGACGACGTCCTCCCACCGCGAGTACGTCGTGACCGTGGTGTGCAGCGAGACCAGCCCGACCACCCGACCGAGGGGGCTGGTCCAGGTCGGTCCGTCGCCGGAGTCGGTGTGGAGCAGGTACGCGAGGCTGAGTACCGCACCAGGGAGCACCGTCGCCGCGGGTGCCAACCACGCCCCCAGCCGGCGGGGCCCGGTCACCACCGTCGCCCCGAGGAACAGCACCGCGGCGACGAACGGGACCAGGTGCGTCAGCCAGGTCAGGGTCAGCAGCGCGGCGAGGGCGAGCGTCGGGCCGGGCCGCCAGGCCGGGGCGGCGCGCAGGGTCAGGCCGACGCACGCCAGCGCGAGCGCAGTGCCGAGGCAGTAGTTCCAGAACCCGTAGAAGTAGAGGTAGCCGAAGCACAGCGGCAGGGCGGCGATCGCGAGCCACGTCGACTCGGGCCGGATCGCGCGCAGGGCGTACCGCAGCGCCAGCGGCGTCCCGAGCGCGGCGAGCAGCAGCATCACCGTCGCGGCGAGGCGCAGTCCGCCGACGTCGACCAGCACCGCGAGCACCCGCGTCCCGGCGAGGTTCGGCGTCGGGAACCAGTCGAGCTCGTAGTACCGGGCGTAGACCGGCTCGCCGTGGTCGGCGATCGCCCGCGCCCCGAGCAGGTGCGCCGGCCCGTCGACGGAGTGCGGCGGTGAGGCGACGATCCAGGCCGCCGCGAGGGCGAACGGGACCCAGAACAGGGCGGCCAGGATCGCGGGTTCGCGTCCGGCCGTCGACCTCATCGCCGCGACTCTAGGACCCGGCGGGCCGGGCCGGTCGCGTCAGGCGGAGATGGGACGCGTGTGGGCGATGACCTCGTCGCCGGCCGGGGACGGCCCGGGGACGGCGGGGGCGATCGTCGGGAGGACCTCGCTGCGCCGGTGGGTGCCGGTGCCGGCGAACGCCTCGGCGGCGACGCCGTTGCGGACCAGCAGCCGCGAGAGCCGGAGCCCACCGCGGGCCGACCCCTCGCCCGGCGCCTTGCGCTGCACCACCCAGATGCGACGGTCGGCGAGGTGCGGGGCGTTGCGCTCGAGGAACCGGGCCACCGCGCGCTGCCCGGCCCCGGACTGGCTCGACCACCCCAGGTACACCGCGACGTACGGCTCGATCGACGCGACGTACGTGATCGGCTTGACGTCCACCTCGAGACCGCCGACCTCGGCGATCTCACTGGCGACATCGGCAGCGTGCCGAGCCGTGAAGCCCGCGCTCGCGGCGTAGGCGACAAGCACCCGAGCCGACATGTGTCCCCTCCGGATGGGTTCAGCCCCACTGCCGCCGATGGTAGGTGCGGCGGCGAGCGAAGCAGCGAATCTATCGGTGGCGGCACGGAAATTCGAGAGCCTTCCGAGGGGAGAATCCCGCCCGAATCGCCACGAATTCCGTGATCCCGCATCAGGAACGCACAGCAGGAACGTCCGGAACTTCGGCACCTCGAGCGGCCGCCTTGACCCCCCGATTCGGACCCCGGGCCCGGACGGCGCAAATCTCCGCGCGGCCGCGGTGGGCGCGGTCCTACACTCGGGCGGTGGAGATCATTCAGTCCAGCAAGCTCGCGAACGTCGCCTACGACGTGCGTGGCCCGGTGCTCGAAGAGGCGATGCGTCTCGAGCAGACCGGCCACCGGATCCTCAAGCTGAACATCGGCAACCCGGCCCCGTTCGGCTTCGAGGCCCCGGACGACATCCTCCAGGCGATCGTGCGGAACCTGCCCGCCGCCGCCGGGTACAGCGACTCCAAGGGCATCTTCTCCGCACGCACCGCCGTCGCGCAGTACTACGCGAATCAGGGCATTGCGGACATCGACGTCGACCAGATCTACCTCGGCAACGGTGTCTCCGAGCTCATCGCGATGTGCCTGCAGGCGCTGCTGAACACCGGCGACGAGGTGCTGATCCCGGCGCCGGACTACCCGCTGTGGACGGCGATCACGTCCCTGTGCGGCGGCCGGCCGGTGCACTACCTCTGCGACGAGGAAGCCGACTGGATGCCGGACCTCGCCGACGTCGAGGCCAAGATCACCGCCAAGACCAAGGCGATCGTGATCATCAACCCGAACAACCCGACGGGCGCGGTGTACTCCCGCGACCTGCTCGAGGACCTGCTCGCGATCGCGCGCCGGCACAACCTCATCGTGTTCGCCGACGAGATCTACGACCGGATCCTCTACGACGACGCGGTCCACGTCCCCGCCGCGTCGCTCGCCGACGACGTCCTCACGATCACCTTCGGCGGCCTGAGCAAGGTCTACCGGATGGCGGGCTTCCGCTCCGGCTGGGCCGTCGTCACCGGTCCACGCCAGCACGCCCGCAGCTACCTCGAGGGCATGCAGGTCCTCGCGAACATGCGCCTGTGCGCGAACGTCCCGTCGCAGTGGGCGATCCAGACCGCCCTGTCCGCGGCCCACGGCGTCGACGACCTGGTGCTGCCGGGCGGACGCCTGATGGAGCAGCGCGACGTCTGCTACGAGATGCTCAACCAGATCCCCGGCGTCTCCTGCGTGAAGCCGAAGGGCGCGCTGTACTGCTTCCCGCGGATCGACCCGAAGGTCCACCCGATCGTCGACGACGAGCGCCTGTGCCTCGACCTGCTCCGCAGCGAGCGGATCCTGCTCGTCCAGGGGCGCGGCTTCAACTGGCCGCGTCCGGACCACCTCCGGATCGTCACGCTCCCCCACGTCGACGACCTCCGCGAGGCGATCACCCGCATCGGCCGCTTCCTCGAGACCTACAAGCAGTAGCGACCCTCGCCGTCACAAAAGGGTGACACCCCTTACTGCGTAGTAAGGGGTGTCACCCTTTCTTTCACGACCAGGCGGAGCGGGCCCGACGGAGGCGTCAGGCGGAGGCGTCAGGCGGAGCGGCGCTCGCGGACCAGTTCCCGGCGGGCGAGGTCGGAGACCGCCATCGCGAGCTCGGTGGCGAGGTCGAGGGCGCGGCCGGTGCTCGGCTTCTCGCGGAGGTACCAGCAGGCGAGCTGGACGATCGGGCCGGCCTTGTCGGGGTGGGCCAGGATCGCCTCGCCGACCGTCACCTCACGGGCACTGCTGCCCGCCAGGGCGTACCACTGGCCCTTGGTGAACCCGAACTCCGGGTCGCCGAGCGGGCCGACGAGGGTGACGTCGAACTGCGGCGTCGGGTCGACCTCGACCCGGGACTCGACGCGCGGCTCGGGCCGGGGCTCGGGCCGGGTCTCGACGGGGGTCTCGGTCCGGAGGCGGTCCAGGGCCGCGGGCGACTCGGGGACGCCCCCCAGGGGCGGCCAGGTGCCGGCGCGGGGCAGCGGGCCGGAGGGGTGCTCGCCGAGGTCCAGCTCGACCGGCTGGGTCTCGATGGCCAGCTGCGCCTCGCGGCGCGGGTCGCGCGGGGGGACGACGATCTCCGGCGCCGGCGCCGGCTGGGCGACGCGGACCTCGAGGGCCGCGAGCTCGGAGAGCGAGTCGCGGAGGTTCGTCGACTCGGAGGCGAAGGTCCAGTTCGAGAGGGAGGCGAGACCCAGGGGATCGACCTCGTCACGCACCGTACGTTCGAGCGGGGTGGCCTGCGGGACCGCAGCAGCCGGGGGCCACGGGTCGACCAGCGGATCCCAGTCCGCGGGGAGGTCGGCGTCGAACGAGTCGGAACCTGCGTGGCGGGCCATGGACAGTACGCCTCCTCACCGGTAGCGGGTGCCGGCCCGGGTCTCGAGCGAGCAGTCCGCCCCAGCGCTGGTGTCGTGAAACTTCGGGGTGGTCCTAAGCAGAGTCGGCCCGTGGGACATAGCCGTCAAGCCGGACAGCCCCGGCTTTCAAAGGGCTTGACCCTCGGGGGTCGGATTGGGCGAATAGCCCTGATTTTCCAGCAGATTCGGGCCCTGACGCCCGGACCGACACGGCTGCGCTCCGCAACGACTCGGTCGCGATCAGGCACCGGGTCGACGAAGATCAGTAACCGCAGACCTTGTCGAGTTGCGTCGCCGCCGAGGACGGGGTCGGCGTCGGGGTCGGAGCGGCGGCACCCTTCACCGCCGTCTTGGTCCCGGTCTTCGTCCCGGTCTTCGTCCCGGCCGGAGTCCCGGTCGGCGTCCCGGTCGGGGTCCCCGTGGCGGGAGTCGCGGGGGTCGTCGCCGGCCCCGAGCCCTGGGCGTAGCGGGTCCGGGCCGCCTCGTCGAGCGCGAGGCGGACCTGCTCCTGGATGTAGGCGAAGTTCGGGTTCGCCGGGTCGAAGGCCGCCGAGCGGACGAACGTCAGGCTGGTGACGCGGGCGCTCTTGGCCTTGCCGGCGAGTTCGAGCAGATCAGGCAGCGCCTGGCGCGGGATGTCGGTGAGGATGATCCGCTTCGCGGCCCCGGCGAGCTCGGAGAAGTTCGTGAGCACCTTCATCGGGCTGGCCTGGCGGGCGATCGCGCCGAGCAGGCAGCGCTGGCGGTTCATCCGGGAGTAGTCGTCGGAGTCGAACCGGGAGCGGCCGTACCAGAGCGCCTCGTAGCCGTTGAGCTTGCGACGGCCCGGCTCCAGGTAGTTGTGCGGCTGCTCCAGGACCCGCCCGTTGGCGTCGTGGCTGCCGCCGATGGGCAGCCGCCGCTCGACGTTGATCGTCACGCCGCCGAACGCGTCGACGATGTCCCGGAACCCGTCGAGGTTGACGAGGATGAAGTAGTCGACGGGCTGCCCGATGGTCCAGGCCCAGGTCTGCTTCAGCAGTTCGCCGCCCGGGTACTTCGCCCCCGGCATGACCGACTTGTCGTTGGACGCGTACAGGTAGACCGCGTTCAGCATGTCGTTGAAGCCGTTGGGGAATCGGCGCGCCATCTCGCTGCCGGTCGGGAACTGCACCTTCATCATGTTCCGCGGCAGGGACGTCAGGACCGTGCGCCCAGTCTGGGTGTCGATGCTCGCCAGGATCATCGTGTCGGTGCGGACGCCGATGCGGTTGTCCCCGCCGTCGCCGCCGAGCAGCAGGACGTTGACGCGCGGCTTGTTCGCGAAGAACCCGGTGGGCGGCCCGAAGCCCGGCGTCGCCTGCGGCTGCTGCTTCACCGGCAGCGCGGGCATCGCCATCTGGGTGGTCGTCGTCGGGTTGTCGAAGATCGTGTTGAGCAGGTCCAGCTGGACGTAGGCCGTGCGCGCACCCATCGCGAACGGGGCGGCGACGCCGATGGACAGCGCCGCCACGACACCGGTCGCGAGGGCGCGCTGGCCGGCCCGCAACTGCTCGGGCTTGTGCACCGACCAGGAGCTGAGGACGACCAGGACCCAGATCAGGCCGAGGGCGGAGAACAGCGCGATCATCAGCTCGAGCTCGGTCGGCTGGACCGACAGCTCGACGAGCCGCGTCCGCGGGACGGCGAGGAGCACGAAGGCGACGGCCACGAGCAGCGTCGCGAACGACCCGGCCATGACCAGACCGACCCGGCGGCGGCCGGCAGCGATGTGGGCCAGGCCCGGGATCAGCGCCCCGGCGATCGTCCAGCGCAGCGCCCGGGCGACGGTCTGGACCGGCTTGCGCCGGCGGCTGACCCGCGGCGGCAGGTCGATGACCTCGTCGAGGACGGGGGCCGGGACCGCGGGGGCCTCGGTCAGCAGCGCGTCGACGAGGGAGTTCTGCTCGGCGACGGCGTCAGCGGCGAGGGACTCGACGGTCGCGGCGAGGGACTCGGCGACGGGCGCCTCGAGGGGCGCCTTGGCGACGGGGGTCTCGGCTACGGGGGTCTCGGCTACGGGGTCGACCGGGGCGGCTGCCGCGTGCCGACCCCGCCGTGGAGAACTTTCGGGTGCCGGCCCTTCCCGGTGCACACCGGAGCGGCGTCGACCGCCACCCGAAGCACTGTGCGCACCCATCGCGAAAGCCCCACAGAAAAGTCCAGGCTCCACGCTGAGCCGACCGACACCTTTGACTAAGTCGATTGAAACGGACTCGCGTCGGAGCGCAAGACCCGGGGTGATCAAGATTCAGTCATCGGAGTCCGCGATGACAACGTGGCAGGTCAATGCGAGGATTCCGCCACCTGAGGAGGTCCTGGTCCCCCAGCCCGAAAGGCCGGCTCATGCGCAGCACCATGCAGCAGTACCCGCTCAATATCTCCCAGATTGTCCGTTATGCGTCGACTTTCCACTCGTCGTCGGAGACCGTGACGTGGACCGGTGAGACGACCCGACGACGGACCTACGGAGAGGTCGGGGCGCGCGCGGCGCAGCTGGCCAACGGCCTGCGGTCGCTCGGGATCTCCGGCGACGACCGCGTCGGCACGTTCATGTGGAACAACAACGAGCACCTGGAGGCCTACGCGGCCATCCCGTCGATGGGCGCCGTGCTCCACACGCTGAACATCCGGCTCTTCCCCGAGCAGCTCGTCTACATCGCGAACCACGCCGAGGACCAGGCCGTCATCATCGACGGCTCGCTGATCCCGCTGTTCGCGCCCCAGCTGCCGCAGATGAAGACGGTCAAGCACGTGATCGTCAACGGCGAGGGCGACCGCTCACTGCTGGCCGGCCACGCCGCGATCCACGACTACGACGAGCTGCTGGCCGCCCAGTCGGCCGACTTCGACTTCGAGGCCGCGAGCGCCGGCGTCGACGAGACCGACGCCGCAGCGATCTGTTACACCTCCGGCACGACCGGTAACCCCAAGGGCGTCGCGTACTCGCACCGCTCCATCTACCTGCACTCCATGTACGTGCTGACGCCGATGGCGTTCGGGATCAACGCGAGCGACAAGATCCTCGCCGTCGTCCCGATGTTCCACGCGATGGCGTGGGGCCTGCCGTACGCGGCGCTGTTCTCCGGCGCGAGCATGCACATGCCGGACCGCTTCCTGCAGCCCGAGCCGCTGGCGGCGTTCATCGAGCGCGAGAAGCCGACGGTCGGCGGCGCGGTCCCGACGGTGTGGAACGCGATGCTCGCCTACCTCGACTCGCAGAACCCGCCGCCCAAGGTCGACTCGCTCCGCGACGTCGCCATCGGCGGCTCGGCCTGCCCGCCGGCGCTGATGACCGGGCTGGAGGAGCGGCACGGCATCCGCGTCCTGCACGCGTGGGGCATGACCGAGACCTCGCCGCTCGGGTCGGTCGCGCGGCCGCCGGCCGGGCTCGGCCCGGAGGAGACGCTGGCGTACCGCCTCACGCAGGGTCTGCTGCCGTGCGCGGTCGAGGGCCGGATCGTCGACGACAGCGGGACGGTGCTGCCGAACGACGGCAAGGCCGTCGGCGAGCTCGAGGTCCGCGGGCCGTGGATCGCCGGGGCGTACATCGAGAACCCGAACATGCCCGACCCGGACGCGCAGAAGGACAAGTTCCGCGACGGCTGGCTGCGCACCGGTGACGTGGCGATGATCAGCCCCGACGGCTACATCACCCTCACCGACCGGGCGAAGGACGTCATCAAGTCCGGCGGCGAGTGGATCTCCTCGGTCGACCTGGAGAACGCGATCATGGGCCACCCGAAGGTGGCCGAGGCCGCGGTCATCGGCATCCCCGACCCGAGGTGGGACGAGCGCCCGCTCGCGGCCGTCGTCCCCGTCGCGGGCGAGGAGGTCACCTTCGAGGAGCTGCGCGAGTACCTCTCCGACAAGGTCGCCAAGTGGCAGCTGCCGGAGAACTGGGTGATCGTCCCCGAGGTGCCGAAGACCAGCGTCGGCAAGTTCGACAAGAAGGTCCTGCGCCAGAAGCACGCCGACGGCGAGCTGCAGGTCACCACCTTCTGAGGCCCTGACGTC
>NZ_BAAAHE010000008.1:0-47450 GCF_039525035.1 Sporichthya brevicatena | reverse complement strand
AGCGGCCACTTCGTCGGACGTTGCCGTCAGCGACGGGGCGCGAGGCTCCCGATGTGGACGAGCAGGTCCGCGAGACGACCGTCGGTCCGGTCGGTCTCGCCGCGGGCGCCGATCCCGACGAGGGAGGCCCCGCGCTCGAGGCGGGAGACGTAACCCGGGGGCATCCCGTCGAGGGTGTAGACGAGCACCGGGGTGCCGACGAGCAGGTTCGTGCCGACGAGCCAGTCGAGGATGCCCGGGTTGCCCTCGGCCTCGGTGTCGAGACCGAGCAGCACCATCTCCGGCGGGCCGACGGCGGCGCGCATGGCGGCCTCGTCGGAGTTCTTCGCGTAGACGGCCTGCATGCCCTTCTTCAGCAGGCCCGCGCCGAGGGCGGTGGCGAGGGCCGGGTCCTGCTCGACGACGAGGACGCGCGCGGCGCCGGAGCGGCCCGGGGCGCGCAGGGCGCTGAGCAGGGACGGCGGTTCGAGCACGACGCCGGAGTCCTCGAGCGCGGCCTCGGTCAGACCGGCGACGACGACGAGCGGCAACGAGGCGCGGCCCGCGGCGGCACGGAGCTCACCGAGGGTCTTGCGGCTGACCGGGCCCGCGAGCGGGTCGACCAGGAGCACGCTCGCGCCCGGGTTGTTCAGCTCGCCGACCTGCGCGACGCGGGAGACGCCGGCGGCGGGGGCGCCGCGCTCGGACAGGGCACCGGAGAGACCGGAGGCGGCGTCCGGCCAGACGAGCACGGCCGGGTCCTCGGAGAGCGGGGCGGCCGGGGGCTCGGGCTCGGCGTCGGCCGGGGTCTCCGCGGCCGCGCTGACCGAGCGCAGCGAGCGCGTCGGCATCGGAATGACGGAGCCGACCGGTCCGGCCTCGCGGGCGGGGCCGTTGGCCTGGGTCCGGAGCTGGAGGATCTCCGCGCTGGGGGCGGGGATGTCCGCGGGCGTCTCCAGCGCGAGGGCCTCGACGACGGGGACCTCGACCGCGGAGACCTCGACCGCGGAGACCTCGACCGGGGGTTCCTCGGCGGGGGCCGGGGAGGCCGGGGAGGCCGGGACCGTGACCGAGGGCAGCTCGACGACGTAGCCGCGCGCGCCGGTCGTGGACGGCTCGAGCAGGAAGCGGCCGCCGTGGCGTTCGACGACGACCTGGACGAACGCGAGGTCGGGGTCGGGGCCGGTCTGCCGGCCGCGGTGCGGGCGGAGCCAGCGCAGCAGCGGGTTCTCCTGGGAGGCGTCGGCGACCTTGCTCTCGCGGACGCCGATGCGGACCTTCTCCCCCACCGTGGCGACGGTGAGCGCGACGGAGGCACCCGGCGCGCTGGACTCGACGGCGGCGCGGAGCAGCTCGCCGAGGGCGAGGCTGAGGCGGTGCGGGTCGCTGGCGACGGCCGCGGCCTCGGTGGCGAGGTTGACGGTGACCTGGCGCTCGGCGGCGAGGGCGGACACCGACGCGACGGCAGTCTCGAGCACTCGGGCGACGTCGCCGGCCTTGGTGGCCACGGTGACCTGATTCGCCATCAGGTTCTCGTAGTCCACGGCGTCCGCGGCGATCTGCCGGATTCGCTCGAGTTCGCCCGCGACCGCCTTGGGGTCGGTGAGGTCGGACTCGGCGAGGGTGGTCAGGGCCGTGAGGATCTCGTCGTCGAGGATCGCGAGCAGCCGGTTGCGGCGGCGCTCCTCCTCGACGGAGCGGGTGACGTCGGTGATCGCCGCGACGGCGCCGACGGTCGTCTCGCCGTCCTTGATCGGGACCGCGGAGACCTCGACGGGGACGGGTCCACCGTCCGAGCGCCAGAAGACTTCGCGCCGGCGGGAGATCCGCTTGCCGGTGCTGAGCACCTGGCCGATGGGGGTCTCCTCGGCCGGGTACGGCGTCCCGTCGAGCTTGGTGTGCCAGGCGAGGGTGGGGAGCTCCTTGCCGGCGACGTCGCCGAGGCGGGTGGCGAGCAGCCGCCCGGCGGCGGGGTTGGCGAGGACGACCTTGCCCTTGAGGTCGACGCCGCAGATCGCCTCCTCGGTCGCGCGGAGGATCGCCTGGGCCTGCTGGCTGGTGCGGACGAGCTCGGACTCCAGCGGCGCGCTCGTCGCCTCGTGGAGAACCAGGAGCAGGTGGTCGGGCGAGCCGGCCCACGGAACCAGGGCGCGGAAGACGTCCACCGGGAAGGTGGTGCCGTCCAGGGCGCGGGCGGTCATCCGCTGCGTGTCGCGGGCTCCGGCCGGCGCGGCGTGCCGGCTCTTCCCGGCGCGCTCCGCGGCGGGGCCGAAGTTGGGGAGGACGTCCACCACGAGGCGCCCGATCAGCGGACGCGTCGCCCCCGGCGCCTTGAAGACCTCCAGCGCCCGGGCGTTCGCGTTGACCACCGCGCCCGCCGGATCGATCAGGAGCAGCGCATCGGGAAGGTGGTCCAGAATCGTTGCGAGCAGAGCGGTGTTCCGACTCGGCCGGCCTGCCACGAAATGCCACCTCCGCGTCCGCGCGTGTCCCCACGGGACATCCACCGGGGCCCTGGACACGACCTCGGGGAAGATCCTCATCCTTCCACGCCGACCTTGATCAATGACGCCAGCCCGCGCGGACAGGCCAGACCTTTGCCGGTTACTTCTGGCGACCGGTAGCCTTGCGACGTTCTCCTCAGGGGAACGGTCGGGAGGCTTCGCCTAGTCCGGTCTATGGCGCCGCACTGCTAATGCGGTTTGGGTCTCAAGCCCATCCCGGGTTCAAATCCCGGAGCCTCCGCCGTCGGGCGGCGGGCCGGCGGATGCCGGCTCGCCGCCCGCGAACGTCCGCAACTCCCTTACTGTGAGCGCGCTGAGCTCGACGAAGATGGAACGGGCGTGATGGACGATCCGGCCGCAGCGGAGACTCCGCTCCCCACCGGTTACTCGTTGGTGCGCCCGCTCGGGTCGGGACGGGCCGGCCGGGCCCTGCTGTGCCGGGACGGTGCCGGGCGCGAGGTCGTGCTGCGGCTGCTGGCACCGCCTCCGGATCACCCGAATGTCATAGCCGAGCTCACGGCCCTGGCCGCGGCGGCCGACCATCCGTGCGCGGTTCGCCTCCACCGGGCCTGGATCGATCCCGAGGCCGGGCTGTGCCTGGAGCAGCAGTACTGCGCCGGGGGTGTGCTGGCGGCCCCGGTTCCGCAGGCCGATGCCCTGGCCGGCACGCTCCGGGTCGCGGCAGCGCTGGCCCACCTGCACAGCCACGGCGTCCTCCATCTCGACGTTCGCCCGGCCACCGTGCTGCTGGACGACGCCGGCCGGTGGTGCCTCGCGGACGCCGGTGTCGCGGCGGCGCTCGGGCTCGGTCCGGCTCCCGACACGCCCGCGCCGCGTGAGCTTCAGGGCTGGGAGGCACCGGGCCCCGCCGCCGACGTCTTCGGTCTCGGCGTCGTCCTGCACACCGCGCTCGCCGGGGCGCCGCCCGCCGGCGCCTCCGACCCCGACGTCGCGGCCCTGCCGGCGAGCACCCCGGCGATCCTGACCGCTCTGCTCACGCGCATGGTCGCCCCTGATCCGGCGGACCGCCCGGGACTGAACGAGGTCGACCAGGTTCTCCGTTCGCTCATCCCGCCGGACCGAGTCCCTGCCGTGCCCGCCCTCACCGCGACGCCTCCCCCCGGTCCCGTGCCGACCCCTCGCGTCCGGGGGCTCACGGAGCCGCCCACCGCGGACCCGGCGCAACGGCGGGGCCTGCTGGTGGCCGCGGCCGCCGCGGTCCTGTTCTTCGCGGGAGCCGCTGGAGTCGTCGCGACCCACGGCACGGGCAACGAGGACCGCGCACAACTCGCCGGGTCCGCCACCCAGGTCGCTCCGGTCGCCACGCCGACCCTGACGCCGAGCACCTCGCCGGTCGCCACCCCCACCGCGACCGCGAAACCCATCGCGACGCCGGAGCCGAGGAAGCCGCGCCGCCCCAAGCCCCGGGGGACCACCGCCGAAGCGAGCGGAGCGCTCGTCGACCAGGGCTTCGTCCCCTACCGGATCTCCGTCTTCGAGTACCGGAACCGGATCGGCGTTCTCCTGCACATGGCGCGGATCTCCGCGGGTCTGAAGGAGATTCGGCTCTACTCCGTCAGGCCGAACGGATCGGACCGCCGCATCGGGGACGACGAGTTCACGGGCCCCACGCCGAGCTCGGACCCGCGAAGCATCGCCTTCTTCTTCGGCCCGGACGTCCCGCTGGACCGCTGCGTGAGCATCGTGCCGGTGCTCACGGACGGCCGGAAAATTCCCGACCCCCGGATCGTGTGTGTCCAGCCGTTGTCCGATCAGGAGCGCGTCTTCGCCGACGACGCCTGGGTGAAGTACCTGGACCAGACGCGCACCACGGGAGCCACCCCGAGACCGACCAGGACCCCCTCTCGCTCGACGTGATCGAGCCCGGGTGGGTCTACTGCCGGTTCAGGGCCGAGGACAGGTCCTGATCCGCACGCTGGAACGTGTCCGCCGCCGTGGTGAGGTAGCGGCCCATGTCCTCGAGCCCGCTGATCGTCTTCGCGGCCCCGGTGGAGAACTCGTGGAACGACGCCTCGAACTGCTTGCTCGAGGTGTCCGTGACGTAGCCGCCGTTGACGAGTGAGTTCACCAGCTTCTGAAGCTCGTTGAGCTTCTGCGTGATCTCCTCGCGTCCCGCGTTCAACCGGCTCGCGGCGGACCGCATCTCCTCGTAGGTGACATTCACGTTCGGCATGGGCTCGCCTCTTTCCGGATGCGGCTGCGCGTCAGCTCGACGACGTGGTCCAACGGAACGTGCTCATGATCGCATCGAACAGTTCGACCAGCAGATCAGCAAGCTCATCGGCCGGATCACCCTGCCCCACGGTGGAGAAGGTGACCACGATCCACTGGCTCGCGTCGCCGGGGACCGGAAGCACATAGTCCACGCGGCGCGCGCCGAAGTCGAGCGCTTCGGCCTGCGGCGGCTCGATCGTCACGGACCGGGCACCGGCCGCGCCGTCGACGGTCACCGCCGCGGACGCGCGCGCGTCCGCCACCAACAGCGACACCACGTGCTCTGGGTCAGGCGTGTCCGACACGGTGTCGAAGGCCACCTGACTGACGATGAAGGAGGCCGCGACAACAACCCCGTGCACCGGTCCCGTGGGGAGGTACAGGTCCAGGCCGCTGCGTTCCCGCGCCGCGTCCGCCATCTCCCGCAGGCGTTGCTGGAGTTCCCGGCGAGCCGGGGCCGCCTCGTCCCGAGCGTGCCCACGGAACGATTCGTCGAGGACTCTCTGGATCGCGTCGTCGGTTCCCGAGCGCAAGGGCAGACGCGCCCACCCCGGAGGCAGCACGAGTGAGTATCCGGCGATCTGACGCCCCGTAAGCCCCGGCGGGATCGGCCGATTCACCGCGACACTCCCGTCATCAGCCAGGTCAGGGGACGCGAGCGAGGCACTCGGGCTCGAAGCCCCAGCGCACCTGTCGGACGAACTCGTCGAGATCGTCCATCGACTGCATGAGCCGGCCGAGGTCCGGCTCGACGGTGACGACCGTGAGGACCGCCTCCTGCTCGGGGATGCTGAAGGCGTAGCGCACGGAGGCGGTGAGGCCGTCGGACTCGATGCCGGGGTCCGGAACGAACGTGCAGTAGAGAAGCGCGCGCAGTCCGGCGCCGAGATGCTCGCTGCTGAACGGGGTCACCAGCGGCGGCTCGACCGTCGTCGGGTCCTTCGCCTGGACTGCTTGCTCGACCGTCAGACCCGGTGTGGTGTCGATCCAGACCTGGACGAGCATGGGGAACTGGCTGGGGTCAGGGACATGGAGGTAGGCGACAACCTCGAACGGCAGATCGGGATCGGTGCCACCGCATTCGCGCGCGTAGTGAGTGAAGATCGCCTCGAGCCGCGGGATGCCCTGTCGATCCGGCACCCGTCCGTCCCAGAACTCCGGTGCGACTTCAGCCGCCCATTCCTGAGGGCTCGCCCACGTCTCCGGCCCGAAGTACGTCGGGATCTCCAGCCAGATCCTGGGGTCGTACGCCACGTTCGCGTACAACCGGACCTCCTCCGTCCCCGTCACCGAGTCCGCCAACGGAAGAACAGTCCGATCGTCAGCAAGGAACTGACCAGGCACGCGGCCCAGTAGCCACGGCTCACGGCATCACCGGCGACCGGCAGGACAGTCGCGCTGAAGAACAACGCAACGCCGGCACCGATGGCGATCAGCCGGCTCAGCGTCCAGTCTCGACGGACCGGCGTCCGACATCGAACGAGGGCCACCAGGGCCGCCGGACCAGGAAGACCGAAGAGCTCACCCGGCGGTCGGACGTCGACGACCAGATCCACGACTGCGACGAGCAGCGGCACGTTCACCGAGATGAGGAGCACTGCGCCCATCGCGAGCACCGTCGTCTCCCGCACGAGTACGTCGTCGCGAGACGGCCCGCGGCTGACCGCCACCGGATCGATCCGCTCCGACACCTCCACTCTCCACTGCAGGATCCGTCTCACCAGCCCGACCCTGTCTCACGTGCGAAGAAGTTCCTGGTCACAGTCGACCCCTTGTCACTCAGATCGACGACGGTGCCGGCGCTGAACGAGATCGTTCCGACCCTCCGCAGAGCCTCGACCTGACTGGACGCGGCCTGTACGCCGGCATGCGTGGCGAACTGCGAGCGGAACGCGAGTACACGCTGCGACGCTCGCGCGACGTCGACGTTCCCCCCAGCCAGCGCGGCCATGCCGCGGACCTGGGGCAGCGGCTCGGCACGCACCGCCGCCGCCGCTCGTGCGCCTGCGCGCGCAGCGGAGCGGTGGGCAGTGTCGATGACCGCTTGTGCTCCTCGCCGACCCGCGGCGCTCGATCGTGGGTCCGCGAGGACCCGGGCCGCACGAAGGCGACGAATCTGAGTGGCCTCAAGAACGGCCCGTCTCGCGCCGGTCCGGGCGGCCGCGGCGGCCGCCAATCGCGTGTTCGCGTCAGCCAGTCGAACTCCGCCGGCAGCCCATCGCCCGAGCCCGAACGTCGCCAGGGCGAACGCATCGAGCCCGAAGCTCGTCCACGACCCCGACCCCTCGACCGCCAGCAGACCGTGCCCCAGAGCCGCTCCCGCGGTCAGCCAGATGACGACGTTGACGCCCGGCACCGCGGATCCGGCCAACACCGCGACCACGATCGCTGAGACGGCGACCGCGGTCGCCACCAGACTCAGCGCGTCACTCACTCCTTTGAGCCAGCCGGCGTTGCGCGCGACGAGGTCCTTGAACCTGTCCCAGCGGCCGTCCTTGACGTCGTCGTCGGTGGCGTCGTCGATGAGGTCGGCGATCTCGCGGCCGCGCCGCTGGGCGGTCTCCACGACCGTGGCCAACTGATCACGTGCTTGGCGCAGCATGCACTCGGCGTCGTCGACCGCGCACTGCACCGCCGGGACGTCCGGCCCCGTCGTGACGGCAGCACCACGGATCTCCTCGGCGGCCTTGGCCTTGTCCAACGCCGCCAAGGTTTCGGCCTGATACCCGGTCAGCTCGGGCGCCCACTTCTCGAGATGACCGCTGACGTGTTCGTACCGGCCGACCGCCTTCTCCAGTCGGCCGGCGAGGTCGGCCGCCGAACTGCGGAGCTTCTCGGCGAACTCCCCGGCCAGCGTGTCGTCCTCGCCGATCCGCCGGAGGGTCGCGATCTGAGCGCGCATCTCGGCACCCAGGTCCCGCAACCGTTTGGCCTCCTGCGCGACGGCGACGGGATCGCCCGGCAGCGGATCCGTCGCAGCGAGCGGGGCCCAGTCCCGCGGACGAGGCCGGGGTGGGAACGTCACGGCGGGCCGTCCTGCGGACCGACGGTCAGGCTGCCCGCCAGGCCGCGCTCCACGTCACGAAAGGTGGTCGCGGTGGCGGCGCACATCTCCCCGACCGAGCGCACGGATTCGAGCAGCCCCCGGCGGTGCCGGTCCCAGTTGCCGGCGAACCCGCTCATGGCCTTGCGGATGTGAACCGAGCCCCAGATCTCCCCGACCTCGTCCCGGTGCCGCTCCATCTGCTCGAACTCGGCGGCAATGCGGCTCAGAGCGGTGTGCACGCGGTCCAACGAGACGTAGTCGACCTGCAGATCGGCCATGACCCACCTCCGCCCCGCGCACGCCCCGGACCTGGGGTCGATTTGACCCCACCCGGTTTGTCCCGGTCCACTCCGGGCGGGATTCTTGCACGCACGACCGTCACCGGGACGGTCGTCGTCCACAACCTCGCGGGGATGGACCAGCAGTGGATTTTCGGTTGACCGTGAGCGCGCCAGGCGCACCGGACACCGACGTGCTCGTCGACGTCGACCCGGGTTCCCCCCTCGGGGACCTGGCCGAACACCTCGGGGCCCGGGTCGGCGTGGCCGGCCGCGCGGAGCGGTGGCGCCTGTACCTCGACGGCGCCGAACTGGACCCCGCGACGCCGGTGCAGCTGTCCCCCCTGCGCGACGGTGTGCGCATCGACCTGAGGGAGCCGGGCCGGCGCCCGCGGGAACCCCAGGGCGTCGTCGAGGTCCGCGTGGTGAGCGGCCCGGGTGCCGGACAGCGGTGGCGCCTCGGTCCGGGGGTGGCCACCGTCGGGGCCTCCGCATCCGACCGGATCCACCTCGGCGAGCTGCCGGCAGCAGCGGCGACGCTGAACGTCCAGGCCGACGGGCACTGCGCCGTCGCCCCGTCGGCGGACACGCCCGCCACCCTGGAATCCGAGTCCGTCTCGGCAACCGTCCCCTGGCCGAGCGGGCACCTGCTGAGCCTCGGGCCCTACCTCCTGGACATCGCGACGCCCGACTTCCCGGACGCCTCGCTGCATCCGTCCGAGGACGGATCCGGCCTCGACTACAGCCGCCCCCCGCGGCTGGCGCCGGCCGAGCGGTCGACTCAGTTCACCCTCCCCCCGTGTCCCCGGCCCAACGACCCCCGGCCGATGCCGTGGGTGATGGCGATCGTCCCGCTCGTCGCCGCCCTGGTCATGGCCAAGCTCTTCGGCAACCTCCTCTTTCTCGCGTTCGCCTTCCTCAGCCCCATCTCCTTGCTGGCCAACCACCTCTCCGACCGCCGGCACGGCAGGCGGACCTTCCGTTCGACCCTGGCCGAGTACACGAGGCGGCGGGCGTCGATCGTCGCCGACGCCGAGGCAGCACTGGCGGCCGAGCAGGCGCAGCGCCGCCACCACTGCCCCGACCCGGCGGTGATCGGTCTCATCGCCACCGGCCCCCGGCAGCGACTCTGGGAGCGCCGGCGACGCGACGAGGACCGACTGCTGTTGCGCCTGGGCACCGGCACGCTGCCGAGCGAGGTCGTCCTGAACGACCCGGACCGCGAGGAGCACCACCGCCGCGTGCCGCTGGAGCTCCACGAGGTTCCTGTCACGACGTCACTCGCCGAGCACGGTGTCATCGGGATCGCGGGGCGCACGGAACAGACCCGCGCGCTCGGCCGTTGGCTCGTCGCCCAGGCCGCGACGCTGCACAGTCCCGCCGACGTCGGAGTCTGCGTCCTCACCGAACCCGGCGGCGCGGAATCGTGGTCGTGGGCGGGCTGGTTGCCGCACGCACGCCCACGGGACGGCCAGCAGACCGTCGCGCTGCTCGGGACCAACGCCGACACGACGGCCCGCCGTATCTCGGAACTGCTGGCGCAACTGACGGCCCGGCAGTCCGCCGTGCGCGCGGCCGGCTCGGGGGCAACGCTCGACGCTCCCGACATCCTCGTCGTGCTCGACGGCTCCCGGCGGCTGCGCGCGCTCCCCGGAGTGGCGCAGATCCTGGCGGACGGGCCGGCCGTCGGCATCCGATCGATCTGCCTGGACACCGAACCCCGGCTGTTGCCCGAGGAGTGCCGCGCCGTGGCCGTCTTCGACGGACAAGGATCCCTGACGCTGCGTCAGGACGGCGCCGACGACATCGCTGGGGTTCGCCCGGACCTGGTGACGGTGAGCTGGAGCGAGGCCGTTGCTCGCGGCATGGCGCCCATCCGGGACGTCACTCGCGACGACGACGACGCTCTGCCTCCGAGCTGCCGCCTCCTGGACGTCCTCGGCCTCGAACCGCCGACCGCCGACCGCATCGTCGCCGGCTGGCGGGTGAGCGGGCGGTCGAGTCGCGCCACCATCGGCGCCTCTCTCGACTGCGCGTTCAGCATCGACCTCGTCGCCGACGGGCCGCACGGGCTCATCGCCGGCACGACCGGGTCGGGAAAGTCGGAACTGCTGCAGAGTCTGGTCGCGTCGTTGGCGGTCGCCAACCGGCCCGACGCCATGACCTTCAT
The DNA here is from genome assembly GCF_039525035.1 of Sporichthya brevicatena. Classification (NCBI taxonomy): domain Bacteria; kingdom Bacillati; phylum Actinomycetota; class Actinomycetes; order Sporichthyales; family Sporichthyaceae; genus Sporichthya; species Sporichthya brevicatena. Next base: position 37,238 of record NZ_BAAAHE010000008.1, on the reverse strand, counting down.
CCTCGTCGACTACAAGGGGGGCAGCGCGTTCGCCGACTGCGCGAAGCTCCCCCACACGGTCGGCATGGTGACCGACCTCGACACGCACCTCGTCGGCCGTGCGCTGGAGTCACTCGGCGCGGAGTTGCGCCGCCGCGAGCATCTCTTCGCCGCCGCGGGAGTCCCCGGGCTGCCGGAGTACGAGGCCGCGCGGCAACGCGACCCGTCCCTGGGCCCACTGCCCCGTCTCCTCATCGTCATCGACGAGTTCGCCTCACTGGCCCGGGAGCTGCCCGAGTTCGTCAGCGGTCTGGTGAACGTTGCCCAACGCGGCCGTTCCCTGGGCATCCACCTCATCCTCGCGACCCAACGACCGTCGGGGGTGGTCTCTCCCGAGATCCGCGCGAACACCAACCTCCGGATCGCCCTGCGCGTCACCGACACGACCGAGAGCACGGACATCATCGACGCTCCGGACGCGGCCCGGATCCTGAAGTCCATGCCGGGACGCGCCTACGCACGCCTCGGCCACAACTCGCTGCTCCCGTTCCAGGCCGGGCGCATCGGCGGCCGACGCCCCAGCGCCGTGGCGACGTCCTCCGCCGAACCGTTCGTCGCGATCCTCGGTCAGGACTCGCTCGGGCTGCCGCGGCCGAACCGGCCCGAGGGACCGCGCGTCCCCGACCTCGCCCCCACGACCGACCTCTCGGTGCTTGTCGACGCCATCCGGCAAGCCAACGACGCGTTGGGGATCGCACCCCAGCCCAGCCCGTGGCTGCCCCCCTTGAGCGCCAGTGTCCTGCTCGAAGACCTCCATCGTCCCGACACCACCACCGATCGCGCCGGGACCCTGCGCCCGGCCCCCTTCGCAGTTACTGACGTACCGTCAGAACAACGGCGGGAGGTGTGGTCGGTCGATCTGGCCGATTTCGGCCACCTCTTCGTCGCCGGAGCCCCGCGCACCGGACGGTCCCAGACTCTGCGGACCATCGCGGCGTCTCTCGCTCGGGAGAACTCGAGCCGTGACGTGCATCTGTTCGGCCTCGACTGCGGCAACGGCGCTCTCCTCGCGCTCCGGGCGCTGCCGCACTGCGGCGCCGTGGTCCGCAGTGGCGAGACCGAGCGCGCCCGGCGCCTCATCGATCGGCTCACGAACGAGATGCGTTCGCGCATGACCCACCTGGGCGAGCGGCACGTCACCGACATCTCCGAGCAGAGAGCGACCGCCGGTCCGGATGAGCGACTGCCTCATCTGATCCTGCTGATCGACCGCTGGGAGGGGTTCCTGGCCTCGCTGGGCGAGCAGGACGCCGGTTTCCTCACCGACGCCGTGATGCAGCTGGGACGGGAGGGCGCGAGCGTCGGCATCCACCTGATCGTGTCCGGAGACCAGGCCCTGTTGGGCGGGCGCATCGGAGCGCTCACGGAGAGCAAACTCGTTCTCCGCCTGGCGGACAAGTCGGACTACTCCCTGATCGGGATCCCCGGTCGGCAGGTCGCGGACGGCCTTCCGGCTGGCCGTGCCTACCGAGCCCAGGGGGGGCACCAGACGCAGGTCGCGCTGCTGGACCTCGATCCGTCCGGCGCTGCGCAGGCGGCCGCGATCGAACGCATCGGCGCCGCGGCGCGCGCGCGGGACGGCGAACTGCCTCCGTCGGCCCAGCCGTTCGGAGTCGACGTGCTGCCGTCCCGCATCACCTTCGAGCAGGCGTGGACGTGGCGCACGGCGGAACCGACCCCGTTGGCCGGCCTCCTCGCCGTGGGAGGGGACCGACTGGCCGCCTACGGTCCCGACCTCGCCGACGGCACGCCCGCCTTCGTCGTCGCCGGGCCTCCTCGGTCCGGCCGCAGCACCGCGCTGCGGACCCTCGCCGCGTCCTACCTCCGCATCGGAACCCGGGTCGTGCTCGTGGCCCCACGGACGTCCCCGCTGCGCGACCCGTTCCCGGGCCCCGGGCAGCCCGTTGCCGTCCTCACCGGTTCGGACCTGGACCCCGACGCGCTCAGGAAACTGCTGCTCGACGGCGGACCGGTGGTTCTCCTCGTCGACGACGCCGAACTGCTGCGTGACTGCGCCGCAGCCGCCGAACTCAGCGCGATCGTTCGGCGGCAACTCGGCGAGGACGTCGGTCTGGTGCTGGCCGGGGACGCCGACTCGGTCTGCGCCGGATTCTCCGGCTGGCAGGTCGAGGCCCGGAAGGCCCGTCGCGGCCTTCTGCTCTCGCCGCAGAACATCACCGACGCCGACCTCATCGGGATCCGCCTGCCGCGGACGTCGGTCGGCAACCCGATCCAGCCCGGCCGGGGCATCCTCCACCTCGGGAACGGGGAGCCGCTCGTCGTCCAGGTGCCGATCGCGTCCGAGTGAACGCGGGCGAAGGCACACCAACGGCCGGCGACCCTGCTCCCGGACACGACGCCCCGGTGCTCGTATGCCACTGACGGCGCTCAGCGACGCGCGCTAGCGTCAGCCTCGGGCTCCGGCCTCCGACGCTCTCGACGAGGGGACTGCAGATGGGACTGATCGACAAGCTCAAGGGCGAACTCGTTGACATCATCGAATGGATCGATGATTCACGAACGACCTTGGCCTGGCGGTTCCCCCGCTACAACAACGAGATCAAGAACGGCGCGGAGCTGATCGTCCGCGAGGGCCAGAAGGCGGTGTTCGTCTACCGCGGCCAGCTCGCCGACAAGTTCGAGCCCGGCCACTACAAGCTGACCACCGAAGCGCTGCCGATCCTCGCGACGCTGCAGGGCTGGAAGCACGGCTTCCAGAGCCCGTTCCGCAGCGAGGTCTACTTCATCAACACCCGGCCCGTGACGGACCTGCGCTGGGGGACCCCGCAGCCGATCACGATCCGCGACCCCGACTTCTCGATGATCCCGATCCGGGCGAACGGCCTGTGCGTCGTCCGCATCGCGGACCCGGAGATCTTCCTCCGCGAGGTCATCGGTACCGACTCGGCCGTCGAGCTCGAGGAGCTGACCGAGCTGCTCCGCCGCCTGATCGCGACCGCGTTCGCCGACCTGCTCACCGGCTCCGGCTACGGCGCCCTGGAGCTCCAGGGCAAGAACGCGGAGATCGCCGACCAGCTCCGTGCCCTGGTCGCCGAGCGCGTCGACGACGAGTACGGCCTCGCGATCGAGTCGATCGCCATGAACGTCTCACTGCCGGAGGAGGTCACCGCGGCTCTCACCGCCGGTGTCGCCCGCGGTGTCGAGACCCGCGGCTACGTGCAGAACGTCGGTGACGTCGGTCGACTCCAGCAGGTCCGCGCGGCGGATGCGACGCTCGCCGCCGCGGAGAACCCCGGCGGCGCCGCCGGCGCGATGGTCGGTGCCGGCATCGGGCTCGGCCTCGGCGGTCAGCTCGGGCAGACCATCGCTGCCAACCAGGCCCTCGGTGCCACCCCGCCGCCGCTGGTCTCGCCGATGTTCCACGTCGAGATGAACGGCCAGGCCACCGGCCCGTACAACCTGCAGCAGCTGCAGCAGGCCGCTCAGGCGGGGCAGATCAACGCGCAGACGCTGGTCTGGTCCGCCGGCATGGCCGGCTGGGCCGCGGCGGCCTCGGTGGCACAGCTCGCGCCGCTGTTCGCGACGCCCCCGCCGCCGCCTCCGCCCCCGGCGCCGCCCGCTCCCCCGGCCCCGCCGGCCCCGCCGGCCCCGCCCGCTCCGCCGGCGCCGTCCGGCCAGTGAGCACGTCCGACGGCCCGCCCCCAATCCCGGGGGCGGGGCCGACTCCTGTGCCCCCACCGGTCCCCGGCCCGCCGCCGATCCCCGGTCCGCCGCCAATCCCGACCCCACCCCCGATGCCGACGCCCCCGCGACTGGGGGACGGGACGACGCCGGACCTGACCACCGTCCACTTCGCGTGCGTGAACTGCGGCGGTCAGCTGGTCTTCCACCCGCCGACCCGGGGGATGAAGTGCCCGAGCTGCGGCGGCGAACGACCGATCGAGGCCTCGGAGGAGAAGCCGGCCGAGCGGGACCTGCTCGCCACCCTCGAGGACCAGCGCAAGCCCCCGTCGGCGCAGGCTGTCACCTCCGGCCCCCAGAAGGAGCTGGTCTGCCCGAACTGCAACGGGCACATCGGCTTCGTCGGGTCTCTGACCGCAACCCGGTGCCCGTTCTGCGCCTCGCCGGTTCAGCGCAGTGACATCCACGAGGCGCCGAACCGGCTGCCGGTGGACGGCGTCGTCCCGTTCGGGATCGACACCAAGGCCGCCGAGGAGAAGGTCAAGGACTGGATCAACGGGCGCTGGTTCGCCCCGAACGACTTCAAGAAATACTCGAAGACCGGCTCGTTCACCGGCGTCTACCTGCCGTTCTTCACCTTCGACGCGCAGACCTACACCGAGTACGAGGGCGAGCGCGGCGACACCTACACCGTCACCGTCGGGACCGGGCAGAACCGCCGGACCGAGACCCGCATCCGCTGGCGGCACGTCCGCGGCGCGGTCGACGTCCCGTTCGACGACGTCGCGATCGGCGCCGAGAACTCCCTCGACCCCGAGCGCCTGCGGGCCCTCGAGCCGTGGCCGACGCAGGCCGCCGTAGCGTTCCGCCCCGAGTACCTCGCGGGGTCGATGTCGCGCTTCTACGAGAAGGAGCTCGAGCTCTGCCACAGCGAGGCCGTGCAGCGGATGAACAACGACATCGCGTACGCGATCCGTCGAGACATCGGCGGTGACCACCAGCGCATCCACCGCACCGACACGACCTGGAGCCGGCAGACCTACCGGCACCTGCTGCTGCCGATCTTCCTGCTCGTCGTGATGTTCCACGCAAAGCCGTACCAGGTCTTCGTCAACGGCGTCACCGGCGAGGTCCACGGCGAGCGGCCCTACAGCTGGGTCAAGATCACCCTCGCGGTGATCGCCGCCCTGATCGTCGTCGGAATCGGACTCGGCATCTACTACGGCTCGAAGTAGCGCCGCGACGTCAGGCCCGCGTCAGGCCCGCGCTGCTCCCGGCCGGAGCAGCGCGGCCGCGAAGGCGAGGTCGTAGCCGGCGCACAGGGCCGGGTACCAGCGGGGCAGCCCGCCGCCGGGGCCGGAGTCGTGGCGGGCGTCGAAGAGGGCATGGGCGGCCCAGCCGGCGGCGATCAGGGCCCGGGCGGGGGTGCCTCCGCGCTCGCGGGCCTTCATCGCCACGCCCGTCGCCGCGGCGACCGAGCCGATCTCCCGGGCGGCGGCCAGGCTCACCCGGCGGCCGCGCCGGGCCGCGGGGTAGACCGCGGCCGCGGTGACCAGGCCGGCCGCCCCGAGCTGCGCCCGCACGTTCGGGAACCGCGTGCGGGCGAGCTCCTCAACCGCCCAGCCGCTCGCCGCCCCGACTGCGATCGCCACCACATCTGTCGCCCGCAACGCCATCCCGCCCGCCTTCGCCGATCACCATCTGCCCAGGTCAACCGGTACATCGTGGCGAACACTCCGGCCGGGCGGAACCCCGGGCCGGGATCTCGTTTCGACCCACCGCGGCCCGGCCGCTACACTTCCCGACGGCCCGCTTTCGGGGGCCTGCGCCCGTAGCTCAACGGATAGAGCATCTGACTACGGATCAGAAGGTTAGGGGTTCGAGTCCCTTCGGGCGCGCCAGCTCCACCAGCACGACGCTTGGGCTCGGTTCCAGAGCCGCGCGGCCTCGCCGGCGACGCAAAGACCCGCTTCCGGTTGGACCGGAGGCGGGCTCTTCTGCCGTCCGGATCGACTGGTCAGGGATTCGCGAAGATCCCGTGGCCCCCGATGCGCCGCCAGATGATGCGCGTTTCGCCCTGGTGCTGGGGCTGCCCGTACTCCCAGGTCGCCCGCCCATCCGGGGCGAAGGTGATCTCGAAAATCCCCGGCGCCGCCTGAACCGGCTTGACGCGCAGCCCCGGGCGTGGCGGCCGGCCGTGCATGAGGTCCTCGGCGAACCTGCGGACGGCTACCGCGAAGCGCTCCTGCTCCGGAATGGCCAGCTTGTTCCAGTCCCGCAGAAAGCGCGTTGTTCGCTCGTGGGCGACATTCACTGACCGAGGCTCTTCAGGAACTCGTCCGTACTGTCGAACTTCTCCGTCTCGCCGCGGGCGATCTCCTGCGACGCCTCAACCTCGCCCGCCTGCCACTCCGGGGACCAGAACCAGGCCTGGTCGGCGGCGATGGTGCGGACGGCGCGTACGTAGACGACGCCGTCCTCCTCGCGGAATTCGACGTCGTCCCCCTCGCGCGCGTGCAGCGCTTCACGAATCCGGGCGGACAGCGTGATCTGGCCCTTGGCGCGGAGCGTGGCCTTCCCCAGCAAGTCACTCATGTCAGCAGTGTGCATCGGCGCTGGTTGGAAAGTAAGACTTTCCAACAGTCTTGGTGACTTCGCCTCCGGCCCGCCCTCAGGAGCGCGGGCAACACCCCAGGTCAGCGCGGTTGGCGGCCTGGGATTTCTGTTTCCCGGCCGTCGTAGCGGTCGCGGGCGTCGAGGACCTCACCCATGTGGTCGACGGCCCAGCGTTCGAGGGCGGCGATCGGTTCGCCGAGGGAGCGGCCGAGGTCGGTGAGCTCGTAGTCGACGCGGACCGGGACGGTCGGGGTCACCGTGCGGGTGATCAGGCCGTCGCGTTCCAGGCCGCGGAGGGTCTGGGTGAGCATCTTCTGACTGATGCCCTCGATCTCGCGGGCGAGCTCGGTGAAGCGGCGGGGGCCACCGGCGAGCGAGCGCATGATCAGGATCGTCCACCGGTCGCCGACGCGGTCGAGCACCTGCCGGCTCGGGCACAGGGCGGCGTACGGGTCGGGCGCGAGAGTCACGGTCGCCTCCGGGTGGGTTACGCACTTTCAGGTGCCTACTCTCCAACGGGAAGTGACCCCGGCGCATTCCGGTTCCACCCCAGCGAGACACCACCCCTCTCGTGAAGGAGAACCGCCATGACCCTCGCCGTCACCGCCGCCACCGGCGGCCTCGGCCGTGAGACCCTCGACGCGCTGCTGCGCCGGGTGCCCGCCTCCGAGCTCGTCGCGATCGCGCGCCGACCGGAGGCCCTCGCCGACCTCGCCGCCCTCGGCGTCGAGATCCGCGGGGCGAGCTACGACGACCCCGACGCCCTCCGCGCCGCGCTCACCGGCGTCGACCGCCTGCTGTTGATCTCCGGCAGCGAGGTGGGCCGCCGCGTCGTCCAGCACGGCAACGTGATCGACGCGGCGAAGGCCGCCGACGTCCCGTTCGTCGCCTACACGAGCATCACCCGCGCCGACACGACCTCGCTGCTGCTCGCCGCGGAGCACCGCGCCACCGAGGAGGCGCTCGCGCAGTCCGGGCTGACCTACGCGCTGCTGCGCAACGGCTGGTACCACGAGAACTACCTCGCCCACCTGCCCACGTACCTCGCGAACGGGGTGGCCGGTGCCGCCGGCGACGGGCTCATCAGCGGCGCCGCGCGCGCCGACTATGCCGAGGCCGCGGCCGCGGTCCTCACCGGCACCGGCCACGACGGCGCGGTCTACGAGCTCGGCGGCTCGGCGTACACCCTGACCGACCTCGCGGCGACGATCTCCGCCGTCACCGGCCGGGAGGTCCGCTACACGAACCTGACCGAGGAGGCCTACCGCGACCTGCTGATCGGACTCGGCCTGCCGGAGCCGATGGCCGCCGTCGTCGCGGACGCCGACCGGGGCATCGCCGCCGGCGAACTCCACGTCCCCGGCTCCGACCTCGCGGCGCTGATCGGCCGCGAGCCGGTCTCGCTGCGCGCGGCTGTCGAGGCCGCGGTCGCCACCGCCGCCGCCGCGGCCTGAGCGACGCGCGCCGCCGCGCGGCAGCGCCGACCGGGGGACCGCCTACCCTTCCCTGCCATGAGCACGCCGGAGAAGGACCTGGCCCCCTGGTCGGCCTGCCGCACCCTCGCCGACCTCGGCGCGGTCACCGCGCGCTGGCTGCGCGGCGAGGTGCAGTACTTCCCCGGCCACAACGACCCGACCGAGCCGCCACTGCCGGAGACCAAGGGCCTCATCGACGTCCTTGTCGACCTCAACTGCGCCGGGTACGTCACCACGAACTCCCAGCCGGGTCAGAGCATGACGCGGGACGGCAACGCCCAGCGCGCATTCGTCCGCGGCTACTGCACCGAGGACACGTTTCGGCGCATCGACGCCGCGCTGTTCGGCACCGAGTTGATCGCGCTGCCGCGCCCGCCGGGGATGTACCACCTGTGCCCGGTCCCGGTGACGACCGTGAAGGGCAAGAACTTCACCTGGGGCGGCATGTCCTCCGGCGAGCCCGAGGCCATCGCCCGCGAGTTCGGCGGCGCCCTGAACGACACCATGCTCGAGGTGCTGACCACCTGCTGGCTCGTCGACGTCCTCGACCCGGTCTGGGGCCGCACCAACCTGCTGTGGTCGAAGCTGCGCAAGGGTCTGGTCGGCTGACCTGACCAACCTGAAGACCCGTCAGCTCGACTTGTCCCGCGGGCCCGGCATCGGGGCCATCCAGCCCCGGTGGATCGCGAGCATCCGCCAGACGATCGCGACGACCGCCGCCGGCGGGCCGATCGCCGCATGGTCGAGTCCGGCCTCGGTGCCGACGACCGCGACGATCGCCCCCGCGAGCGCCGGCGTCGCGTAGAGCTCCCCGCGCCGCAGGATCCCCGGGACCTCCCGCACCAGCACGTCCCGCATCACCCCGCCGCCCACGGCGGTCACGAGGCCGAGCATCGCGGCCGGGAGCGGGTTGAGCCCGTAGTCGGAGGCCTTCAGCGCCCCGGCGACGCAGAACAGGCCGAGCCCGCCGGCGTCGGCGTAGTTGATCGGCCGCTCCAGCCGGTGCAGCGCCGGGTGGAAGAAGAACACGAACAGTCCGGCCGCGAGCGGCGTCATCAGGTAGCGCCAGTCGGCCAGACCCGGCGGCGGGACCGCGCCGATGAGCACGTCGCGCGTCAGACCACCGCCGAGGGCGGTCACGGTCGCCAGCACGAGCACGCCGACGACGTCGAGCTCCTTGCGCACGGCCACCAGCCCGCCGGCGAGGGCGAAGACGAAGATGCCGAGCAGGTCGAGGGTGAGGAGCACGGCCCCAGCCTCTCGCGCCGGTCAGGCGCGGGGCGAGGTCCACCCGGGGTCGCGGCCGATGAACCCGATCAGCCGGGCCTGGACGTCGGCGTCGGCGGGGACGGGCACCGCGGGCCCGAACTGCCCGGAGGCGCGCAGCACGTCCTCCATCGCCTCCATGCCGGCGAGCAGCTGCGCGCAGAACGCGGGGTCCAGGCGGTCGTCCTGGCCGGTCGCGCGGGCAAGGTCCCAGGTGTGCATGACGACGTCGGCGGTGTAGAAGCGGTCGATCGCCTCGTCCAGCGGCACCTCGCCCAGGTGCGGGTTGGTGAGAACGCGGCCGGCGGTCGCCGGGTCGTCGAGCAGGGCCTGCACCGCCACGGTCTGCGTCGTCCACGCGGTGACGGGGTCGTCGTCGACCGGCGGGCCCGCGGGCAGCTCGATGCTCGCCCCGGTCGCCAGGAAACCCGGGAACCACTCGACGAGGTGGCGGACGACGTCGCGCGCGGTCCAGCCCTCCACCGGGGCCGGCGCGTCCCAGTCGCGAGTGCCCTGCACCCGGTCGGTGAACGCGCCGGCGTACCGGCGGTGCCGCGCGGCGGCGTTGTCCAAGGAATCTGACGACATGTCAGAGAGCGCCGTCCGCGAGCAGGGCGTCGAGCTTGGCGTAGCCGTCGTTGACGCCGGTCTCCATGCCGGAGTTCAACCACCCCTCGCGGGCCTCGAAGCTGTCGCAGAGCGAGACCACGTGCAGCTCGGTCCGCCCGTTGCCGAGGTCGGTCAGCGTCAACGTCTCGAGGCAGACGCCGTCGGGCTCACCCTCGTAGGTGAAGGTCTGGACGATCTTGTTCTCGCCGACCTCGTGGAAGCACCCGCGGAACGCGTAGTCGAAACCTCCGTGGCTGCCGGTGTAGCGCCAACTGCCGCCGGTGCGGGCGTCCCAGTAGTCGATCTGCATCGACGTGTCGTACGGGCCCACCCAGCGCAGGAACAGGTCCGGGTCGGTGTGCGCGCGCATCAGCTGCGCCGGCGTGGCGGAGAACTCGCGGTAGATGTGGATCGCGGGAACGGTCGGGTCGGCCTCGATGCGGGCCCCGGTCGCGGTGTTCATGATCGATCTCCTCTGATCGTGGGGTTCGTCGGTCAGGACTGTTCTGCAGTGCCGGACTCATCGGTCGCGAGTTCGGCGAGCACCGCGTCGAGCCGGGAGTAACGCTCCTCCGCGATGCGGGCGTAGCGGTCGATCCACTCGGTCGCGCGGCCGAGGACCTCGGCCTCGAGGTGGACCGGCCGGCGCTGCGCCTCCCGGCGCCGGCTGACCAGGCCGGCGTCCTCCAGCACCTTCAGGTGCTTGGAGATCGCCTGCAGGCTCACGTCGTACGGCGCCGCCAGGTCGCTCACCGTGGCGTCCCCGATCGCGAGGCGCGCCACGATGTCCCGCCGGGTCGGGTCGGCCAGCGCCGCGAAGAGCCGGGAGAGCTCGTCCGTCATGCCGCTCGCCTCCTCAACCAGTTGGTTGAATAACCGTAGAGCCGCCGCTCCAGGTTGTCAACCAACGGGTTGAGTAATGGGGCTGACCTGCGCGATAGCGTCGGACCATGGCCTCGACCCGCTACCTCGCGCTGCTGCGCGGCATCAACGTCGGCGGCAAGAACCCGGTCCCGATGGCGGCACTGCGGGAGGTCTTCGAGGCCGCCGGGCACGCCGAGGTCAGCACCTACATCCAGTCCGGGAACGTGCTGTTCCGGTCCCCCCGAACCGGTCCGGTGCTGGAGCAGGAGATCGAGGCGAGCCTGCAGGAGCGGTTCGGCGTCCCGCTCGTGGTCGTCGTCCGCTCGCTGCGTCAGCTGCGCACGGTCGTCGAGAAGGCACCGCCGGGTTTCGGCACCCGGCCGGACCTCTTCCACAGCGACGCGATCTTCCTGCGCTCCCCGCTGACCCCGGCGCAGGCGATGACGGTCGTCCGCGGACGCGAGGGCGTCGACGAGGCCTGGGCTGCGAACGGCGTGCTCTACTTCCAGCGCCTGTCCGCCGAGCGGACGAAGAGCAGGATGGGTCAGATCATCGGCACGCCGGAGTACAAGCTGATGACGATCCGCAGCTGGAAGACGACGACGAAGCTGCTCGAGCTGATGCAGGCCTGAGAAACCGTCGCCGACATCGGACAGTTAGCCTCGCGAGCGTTTCCTCGGCGGATCGGAGCTCGCACGTGAAGGTCGACACCGGACTGGGCATCACCTTCGACGCGGACGTCGACGGTGTCGAGGCGGCCGAGGCGTCGGGGTACGACGCCGCCTGGCTGCCCGAGACCAACCACGACCCGCTGTTGATGGCCGCGGCCTCCGGCCGGACCACCGAACGGATTCAGATCGGGACGTCGATCCTCGTCGCGTTCGCCCGCTCCCCGATGACGACCGCCGTCGCCGCGAACGACCTGCAGCTCTACACGCGCGGGCGCTTCCTGCTCGGCCTCGGGTCGCAGATCTCCGCGCACATCACGCGCCGGTTCTCGATGCCGTGGTCGGACCCCGCGAAGCGGATGAAGGAGTACATCGCCGCGGTCCGCGCCATCTGGCGCACCTGGGAGACCGGCGACCCGCTGGACTTCCGCGGCGACTACTACAGCCACACCCTGATGACGCCGATGTTCGACCCCGGCCCCAACCGCTACGGCAACCCGCCGATCCTGCTCGCGGGTGTCGGCCCGCAGATGACCCGCGTCGCCGGCGAGGTCGCGGACGGCTTCCTCGCCCACGCCTTCACCACCCCGCAGTACTTCCGTGAGGTCACCGTCGCCGGGCTCGCCGAGGGCCGCAAGGCGGCGGGAAGGACCCTCGACGGGTTCGAGATCAGCGGCTTCCCCTTCGTCGTCACCGGCGCGACGGAGGAGGCGATGGCACAGACTGCGAAGGCCTGCCGCAAGCAGCTCGCGTTCTACGCGTCGACGCCCGCGTACCGCGGCGTCCTCGAACTCCACGGCTGGGGCGACCTCGGCGTCGAACTCACCGCGCTGTCCAAGCAGGGCGAGTGGGACACGATGGGCACCCTGATCGACGACGAGGTCCTGAACGAGTTCGCCATCGTCGCCGAGCCCGACCGCGTCGCCGACGTCCTGCTCGAGCGCTACGGCGACCTGTTCACCCGGCTGACGCCGTACCCCCTCGGCCCGTCGGCCCCCGAGGTCTGGGAACCGATCATCCGCAAGCTCCAGTCGGCCTGACCCCCCGCTGTCAAGAAAGGGTGTCACCCCTTACTGCGCAGTAAGGGGTGACACCCTTTATTGACAGCGGGGGCGAAATGTCGGCGGGGCGGAGTAGAACGGGGGCATGACGACTCTCCCGGACCGTCCACGCACCGCGCTGCTCGTGATCGACGTCCAGAACGGGGTGGTCGCCGACGCGGTCGACCGGGACGGGGTGATCAGCCGCATCCGCGGCCTGGTCGAGAACGCCCGGGCGGCCGGCACGCCGGTGGTGTGGGTGCAGCAGACCGACGAGAACCTCGTGCCGGACACGCCGCCGTGGGAGCTCGTCCCCGAGCTGCAGGTGGGCGCCGGCGAGCCCGTCGTGCGCAAGCGCTACGGCGACTCGTTCGAGGACACCGACCTTGAAGCCGTCCTGGCCGGCGCCAAGGCCGGCCGGCTGATCGTCACCGGGGCGCAGACCGACGCGTGCATCCGCTCCACCCTCCACGGCGCCTTCGTGCGCGGGTACGACGTGACGCTGGTGGCCGACGCCCACACCACCGAGGATCTGACGCAGTGGGGCGCACCCCCGCCGGAGCAGGTCATCGCACACACCAACCTGTACTGGCAGTACCAGGACGGCCCCGGCCGCACGGCCACCGTCACGCCGGCGGCCGAGGTGACGCTCTAGAACGTCAGGCGGAGCGGCTGCTCGACTCCCGGCTCGGCTGCGGCGAGGGCAGACCCTCGAGCGGCCCGAGACCGGCCCAGTGGTTCGGGTCGTCGGCGCGCATCTTCTCCATCGCCCGACGGCCCATCACCTGCTGCAGCGTCGCCGTGCGCTCGGAGCGTCCGCGGCCGATGAAGCTGACCGCCCAGTGCAGCAGCGCCGTCACCCGGTTCTTGAAGCCGATCAGGTACACGAGGTGGATGACGAGCCAGATCAACCACGCGAGAAAGCCGGTCAGGCGCAGCGGACCGATCGCGGCCACGGCGTGGAACCGCGACACCGTCGCCATGCTGCCCTTGTCGCGGTAGTGGAACGGCGCCCCGTCGGGCTTGCCCTCCAGCCGCGCGGTGATCATCTTCGCCGCGTGCTTGGCGCCCTGCATCGCGACCTGCGCGACGCCCGGGTAGTCGTTGAGCGTCGCCATGTCACCGAGGACGAACACCTCGGGGTGGCCGGGCAGAGTGAGATCCGGCTGGACCTTCACGCGGCCCGCGCGGTCGAGCTCGGCGCCCGACTGCTCGGCGAGCTGCTTGCCGAGCGGCGACGCGGCCACACCGGCGGCCCAGACCTTGCAGTACGAGTCGATGCGCCGGCGCGTGCCGTCCTTGCCCTCGACGACGACACCCTCGGCGTCGACGTCGACGACCTTGAGGTCCATCGCGACCTCGACGCCCATCTTCTCCAGGCGACGGCGCGCAGCCTTCGAGAGTTTGTCGCCGAACGACCCGAGGACGGCCGGTGCCGCGTCGAGCAGCACGATGCGCGCCTGGCTCGGGTCGATGTTGCGGAAGTCGCGCTGCAGCGTGCGCCGCGAGAGCTCGGCGATCTGACCCGCCATCTCGACACCGGTCGGGCCGGCGCCGACGACCACGAAGGTCAGCAGCTTCTTCGCCATCTCCGGGTCCTTGGTGAGCTCGGCGAGCTCGAACACCCCGAAGATGCGGCCACGCAGCTCGAGCGCGTCGTCGATCGACTTCATGCCCGGTGCGTAGTCGGCGAACTTGTCGTTGCCGAAGTAGGACTGACCCGCACCCGCCGCGACGATGAGCGTGTCGTAGTCGGTGACCGTGGTGCCCAGCGGCGAGGTCGACGTGACGGTCTTCTGCGCGAGGTCGATGTCGGTGACGTCACCGAGCAGGACGCGCGCGTTCTTCTGCCGACGCAGGATCTCCCGCGTCGCCGGCGCGATCTCGCCCTCGGAGAGCACACCCGTGGCGACTTGGTAGAGCAGCGGCTGGAACAGGTGGTGTGCGGTGCGTGCGATCACCGTGACCTCGACCGGCGCCCGGCGCAGGTGCTTGGCCGCAAACAGCCCGCCGAAGCCGGACCCGATGATCACCACACGGTGCGGTGTGGCCATGGGTGTCCTCTCTCCCTGCTGGTTACCGGAATGTCTGATCCAACCGGTATTTCCTCGGGAAGCTTCCTACCCTTGCGCTGAATCACATGCCTTTCGGGCGTGACAAAGCTTTCACGCGGCCGACGGAGTCACCCGGTCGGCGCCGCCGAGGCGAGCGCCGGGTCCTCCGGGATGTGCACGACGTAGATGCGGTCGAGCAGGTCCGTCAGGACCGCTTCGGCCCCCGCGACGTTGTCGCGCACGGCCACCTCGACCGTGCCGTTCTCCCGGATCCGGAGCACCGCGAAGGGCGCCCCGGCCTCGTCGAGCCGCGCGAACGCGCTCAGCACGGCCTTCCGCGTGGCCTGGGCGTCCCGGTAGGAGAACAGGGCCTCGGCGAACGTCACCTCGACGTTGCGCTTGCGCCCGATCTCCTGCACGGCGCGCATCAGCGCGGAACCACCCTCGGGAAGCTTGTAGACGACGACGCGGCCGGCCGGGACGCACGGCACGACGCCTGCGTAGACCTTCCGGTACCGCTTCTCGCCGATCTTGGCGATCTCCTCGGCCGCCTTGGTGACGTCGGTGTCGGTCCGCACCCGCCGCGGCGTGGGGCAGGTGGGTTCGACGAACGGCTTCACGCCGGCCTGGCCGATGGCAACCACCGGGCTCTCACCGTTCAGGGTCGCGAGCGGCGTCGGGGCGGCCACCTCGTCCTCGTCCCCGCCGCAGGCCGCGAGCCCGCCGGCGAGCACAGCGACCAGCACCACCGGTGCCAGCGCACGTGTCCGCGCCATCCGCCACCTCCCCACGTCGGCCTCCGTGTCGGATCTTGCCCGACGGGAGGGTAGCGAGGCGCGGTTTCAGCAGGCGGCAGCGGCGGTCGGCGCGAGCGGGGACCGGGGATCGGAGACCGAGCGGACCGGGGTCGGATGCGGCGGCGCGGGCTCCGCGGCCGGCCGCGGCGGGTTCGCGTCGGCGGCCACCTCGGTGCCGCAGTAGCAGCGCAGCACGACGTCGATCAGGCCGGCGCCGGCGGGCTCGTCCGCCGTGAACCGGACGATGCGCCGGGTCGACAGCAGGACCCGGCTCTCACAGGTGGGGCAGTACGGAGCGAACATGTCTCCGATCGTTTCAGAACGGCACTTGAATGCACGAGCCAATATGCGATCATTGGCCGATGGATCTGCATACCAATCCGGTCGAGCTGGCCCGGCTGCTGGCCGGTTGGACGGACGGCGGCCACGGGACGCTCCCCCAGCGCTTGGCGTACGGCCTGCGCTGCGCGATCAACTCGGGCCTGATCCCGGACGGCGTCAAGCTCCCACCCGAGCGGGACCTCGCCCGCGGACTGGCGGTCAGCCGCTCCACCGTCACGACCGCGCTCGACCTGCTCCGCGAGGACGGCCTGGTCACCTCCCGCCAGGGAAGTGGCACGGTGGTGCGCGGGCCAAGTCAGCGCCACCTCGGGTCCGCGCGCATCGCCGGCACCATCGGCGGGGCCCCCGGGATCGACCTCGCCATGGCCTCGCCGCCGGACCCGTCCCACCTGCCGCCGGTCACCGTCGACGTCGGAGAGCTGATCTGCTCCCGCATCGGCACCGGCCTGGTCCCGCTCGGACTCCCGGTGCTGCGCGAGGCGCTCGCGGAGCGGCACATGCAGACCGGGCTGATCACCGACCCGTCCCAGATCCACGTCACCGCCGGCGCCCACCAGGCGATCGCCCTCACCTTCGCCGCGGCGGCCGGTCCCGGCGACCTCGTGGCCGTCGAGGAGCCCAACTACTCCGGCATCTTCGACATCCTCGACGGCGTCGGCGCCCGCCCGATCACGTTGGAGTCCGACGAGGACGGCGTGCGCCCCGCGTCGCTGGACCGCGCGCTGCGCGCCGGCGCGGTCGCCGTCTACCTGCAGACGGGCCCGCAGAACCCGACCGGCCACCTGCCCTCCCCCGAGCGGATGCAGTCCCTCGCCGCGGTCGCGGACAACCACCGCGCGTTCGTCATCGAGGACGTCACGCTCGCGGACCTCGCGTACGGCGGCCGCGTCCGTCCCGAGCTCGCCGAGCTCTGCCGCCGGGCGACCGTGGTCACGACCGGCTCGTTCTCCAAGGTCGGCTGGGCCGGCCTGCGGATCGGATGGCTGCGCGCACCCGCGCCGATCGTCGACCGGACGCTGCACCTCAAGCTCCCGCGAGACCTCGGCGCCTCCGCGCCCTCGCAGCTGATGGCGGCCGCGCTCCTGCCTTCGCTCGACGACATCGCGGCGCACCGGCAGACCACGCTCCAGGAGGCGACGAGCGCGGCGCTGGCCCAGCTCGCGGTCGAGCTCCCGAGCTGGGAGATCACGCCCCCGCGCGGCGGTTCGGTCCTGTGGGCGAAGCTCCCGGTGGCCGACTCGAACCCGTTCGTCGCCCTCGCCGGCCGGCACGGCGTGCACGTCGCGCCCGGGTCCGCCGCGATGGCCGGCAGCGGCCAGAGCCCGTACATCCGGATCTGCGTCGACCGTCCCCGACCGATGGTGGAGGCCGGTCTCCAGCGCCTGCTGCAGGCGTGGAACGAGGTCGAGGCGCCCCGTTCACGCTCGATCCTGACGTGATTTCGGGATATACGGGGCACTGCACCCCGGCCTAGGATCCGGCCATGACTACGTCCCTGGCATCATCCCCGGTGCTCCCGATCGTGATGGCCGGCGCTGCCGGCCTCCTGGTCGTGGGCACGTTCTCCAGCTCGGCGACTCCCAACTCCCAGTCCCAGGACAGCAGCCCGCCGGCCGCCCAGCCGGCCCTCCCGACCGGCGCGAACATCCCCGCCACCTGCAAGGGCAAGGCGTGCACGATCGCCTTCCCGAAGGTGGGCGACTACTCCTCGGCGTTCGGGCAGACCGTCACGCTCGAGCAGATCTACACCGACGGGGCCGCAGTCACGGTCGGGGCGACCCGCATCGTGTCCAGCCTCAAGGTCACCAACAAGGACGGTGGCTACGCGCTCAAGATCGTCAAGGTCGCGCCGACCGGCGTGACCGTCCGGGTCACCCAGTCCTGACAACTGGCCGGACGCAGCACCCCTGACAGACCGACTTCCGTCCCGACAACCGAAACGGCCGGCCCCCTTCCCAGGGGCCGGCCGTTTCGTTGTACTGACGTTCGGTCAGGTGACGCGACTACAACTGATGGAGCGTCAGTCACCCTCGATCGGCATGTCCGGCGGCTCGAACAGGTCGTTGGCCGCGCGGGGGCGGTCGTTCAGCGGCGGGTACGCCCGCTCCGCGTGACCGGTGTAGAGCTGACGCGGGCGGGCGATCTTCTGCTCGGCGTCGAGCAGACCCTCCTCCCACTGCGCGAGCCAGCCGGGCATCCGCCCGATCGCGAACAGCACGGTGAACATCTCGGCGGGGAAGCCCATCGCCTCGTAGATGATGCCCGTGTAGAAGTCGACGTTCGGGTACAGCTTCTTCTTGACGAAGTACTCGTCCTCGAGCGCGATCCGCTCGAGCTCGACGGCGACCTCGAGGAGCGGATTCAGACCCGTCACCTTGAAGACGTCCTCGGCGATCTGCCGGACGACGCGGGCCCGCGGGTCGTAGTTCTTGTAGACCCGGTGGCCGAAGCCCATCAGGCGGAACTCGCCCTTCTTGACCCGGTCCACGTAGCTGGGGATCTGCTTGACGTCCCCGATCTCGCGCAGCATCTTCAGCACCTGCTCGTTGGCGCCACCGTGCAGCGGGCCGTAGAGCGCGGCGGTGGCCGCAGCGGCGGCCGAGTACGGGTCGACGTGCGAGGAGCCGACCGCACGCATCGCGTTCGTCGAGCAGTTCTGCTCGTGGTCCGCGTGCAGGATGAGGAGGACGTCGAGCGCCTTCTCCAGGATCGGGTCCGGGTCGTACTTCGGCTCGGACATCTTCCACATCATCGAGAGGAAGTTGCCGGCGTAGGACAGGTCGTTGTCCGGGTAGACGTACGGCAGGCCGCGCGCGTGACGCGAGGCGTAGGCCGCCAGCGTCGGGATCTTGGCGATCAGGCGGGCCATCTGGAGCCGGCGGTTCAGCGGCTCACGGAAGTTCTTGGCCTCCGGGTAGAACGTCGACAGCGCCCCGAGGGTGCCGACGAGCATGCCCATGGGGTGGGCGTCGTGGTGGAAGCCCTCCATGAACTTCTTGACGTTCTGGTGCACGAACGTGTGGTGCGTGATCGTGTGCTCGAACTCCGAGAGCTGATCCGCGTTCGGCAGGTCGCCGTTCATCAGCAGGTAGGCGACCTCCAGGAAGCTGGAGTTCTCGGCGAGCGTGTCGATCGGGTAGCCGCGGTAGCGCAGGACGCCCGCGTCCCCGTCGATGTAGGTGATGGCAGAGCGACAACTCGCGGTGGCGGTGAACGCCGGATCGAACGAGAGCAGCCCCGGATCGTGGGCGTCGTCCGTCTTGATCTGCCGCAGCGCAGCGGCGCGGATGGCACCGTCCTCGATCGGGATCTCGTAGGTCTTACCGGTGCGGTTGTCGGTCACAGACAGGGTGTTCGTCCCCGCGGACTCGGTCATGGTGTCCTTTCCGGGCGCGGCGGGGGTGTGCCGCAGGCCAAAGTGCAGTCTCCCAAATCGGTCCGAACCGTCACAACAGAGGTACTGGGTGGTACCGGACACCCTGAGCGCACCCACGGACCGAGGAACGACTTCCCCGCCGACCAGCGGTTTAACGCACAAACGCCCCTGACACCTGTGAGGTGTCTCGGGGCGTTGTGCACCCGGCCGGGACCCGCCGGTCCCAGTCGGTCCTTCCGCGCCGGTCAGACCGGCGCGAGATCCGTCAGCGGGCGGACTTGCGACCCGCGGCAGCGACAGCCTTGCGCGGGCTCGCGGGAGCCGGCACGGAGGCGGTCGGGTTGAGCGCCATCGCGACGAGAGTCGGGTACGAACGGTCGATCGCCGGGACCGGAACCGGGTCGCCCAGGGTCGCGATCAGAGCGTCGAAGATCGGGGTGTCTTCGTTCATGGTGTTCACGGTAAGCCTCGTTCCTTCGACGGCGAGTAGTTGTCGTTCGAACGGGCGAAGCTGGAGTCCCTCCGACACCGCTTTTGCCCGTTTCGTAGCGGTGAGACGCATCGACACCTGACCCGGTTTCATCCGCCGGCCCGGGTTTCCGGCGTGGCGGCGGATCCGAGACCGTCGGTTGATGCCCGCCTCAGCCGTTCGGATGAGCCTGCGAAGGATCCACGGAGTGTCGCTGGACAAACGCGTAATGTGATTCATGTCGATCCGTCAGGGCAGACTCCAAAAAGACCCCGGGGAGGGTGCGGTTCCGTGGACATCAGCGACGTCTGGGCAGAGTTCAAGGCCACAGGGTCGCCCGAACTGCGCAACCGTCTCGTGCTGCAGTACGCGCCCCTGGTCAAGTACGTCGCCGGCCGCCTCCGGTCCGGTTTGCCCCAGAACGTGGACACCAACGACCTTGTCTCCGAGGGCGTCTTCGGCCTGATCGACGCGATCGAGAAGTTCGACACGAGCCGCGGCCTGGAGTTCCAGACCTACGCCGTCCCGCGCATCAAGGGCGCGATGATCGACGCCCTCCGCTCCCAGGACTGGGTCCCGCGCTCCGTGCGCGAGAAGCTGCGCGCGATCGAGCGCGCCCACGCGGTCCTCGTCGAGCGGCTCGGCCGCACGCCGACCGAGGACGAGATCGCCGCGGAGATGGGCATCACCGCGAAGGCCCTGAACGGCCTCTACTCCAAGGTCGCGTACACCTCCATCGCCGCGATGGAGGACCTCGTCATCGTCGACGACGCGCCCGCCCCGGGTGCCGCCCTCGAGGACGACGCGGTCAAGGAGGCGCTGCTGCGCCACGTCCGCGACCTGCGCGAGCGCGACCAGATCATCGTCGCCCTCTACTACTACGAGGGCTTCACCCTCGCCGAGATCGGCCAGGTGCTCGGGGTCACCGAGTCCCGCGTCAGCCAGCTCCACACCCGGGCGATGCTCGCCCTCCGCGGCCTGGTCCAGGCCGCCGCCGGCGCGCATTGACCCCGGGTCAGACCGGCGGCGCCTCGCCGTAGGGCTGGGGCGGCTGACCGTACCCGGGCGGAGGTCCGTAGCCCGGCGGCGGTCCGTAGCCCGGGGGCAGCGCGGTGCCCGGGTCCCGGGCCGCGTCGTCGTTGAACACCGGGTACCGGTCGGTCACCAGGAAGAACGCGTAGCCGGTGACGCGGACGGTGAACCCCTGCAGGAACGTCATGACGTCGTACAGACCGCGCGGCATCTTCCCGGTGATCACGGCGACGACCCACATCACGAAGGCCACCGGCATGACCACGTAGCTGAAGACCTGGACGACGATGTAGACCCCAGTAGCGCAGGAATCCCGTGTTCAGCCGCCAGAGGCCGTCCGGGTAGCGCCCGGTGAACATCAGGGCGAACCAGGCGCCGAGAATCGTGAAGACCGCGGCGATGCCGTAGACGATCCCGACGATCATCAGCGGGATGGCGAGCAGGAACCGGAAGAAGACCGTCAGGCGGTTGCGCTGCTCCACGTACTCGGGGCGGTAGCTGACGGGGACGACCAACCCCGCCGAACGGCTAGCCGATCGTGCCGAGGTAGGCGCCCCAGATCGCGGAGCCGGCGAAGGCACCGAGCAGGGCGCCGGCGAGCATCGACGGCCCGAACGGGATCTGGCTGCGGCGGCCGGCGCGGCCGACCAGCATCAGCGTCACGCCGACGACCGACCCGATCGCGAACCCGCCGAGCAGGCCCACCAGGCTCGGGCCCCAGCCCAGCCAGCCCAGCGCAAGACCCAGGGTCGGGGCGAGGACGACGTCGCCCAGGCCCATGCCCCGGCCGCCGGTGCCGAACCACAGCGACCAGTACAGGCCGAACCAGGCGAGGGCGGACAGCAGCGCCACCGCCACCGGCGACCACCCGTCGGCGAAGCCGGCGAGAGCCAGCAGCACCGCGGTGACACCGAGGCCGGGCACGGAGATCTCGAACGGCAGGCGGCTGACGTCGAGGTCGATCATCGCGAGCGCCAGGCCGATCGCGGCCAGGAACAGCAGCGCCGGCAGGATCGGGCTCAGCCCGAAACGGAGCGTCAGGGCGCCGAAGAGGGCGGCACATCCGAGCTCCACGAGCGGGTACCGCGCGGAGATCGGGTGGGCACAGTCCCGGCAGCGTCCGCGCAGCAGCAGCCACGAGACGACGGGAATGTTGTCCCGCGCGCGCACCGGGCTCCCGCACTCCGGGCAGCTCGACCCCGGCCGCACCACCGACTGCCCGGCCGGCACGCGGTGGACGACGACGTTCAGGAACGAGCCGACCAGCAGGCCGAGCAGGGCGAGGGCGGCGGCCGCCGTCAGTTCAGTGCTCACGCGGCAGTCCTCGTACGTCCGAGCCGGGGTGCGAGCCGCTCCACCTCGGCCGGCGGCAGCGCCGCTCGGACCGCGGCCCACACCCCGGCCCGGGCGGCGGCGACGTCCACCGGACGCTCCGCAGCCTCGGAGAGCAGGAAGACCAGGGCGCCGCGCCGCACGTCGGCGAGCAGCAGCGCGTCGTCGCCGACGGCGACGGAGGCCTCGACCAGGTAGGCCTCGACCTCGGCGACGTCGGCCAGGCACATCTGCCGGGCGGCGTCACGGCGGTAGCCGGCGGCCAGCAGCGCCTCGGCGATGAGGCGCCCGTCGGACGCGTCGAGGCGCAGCTGATCGATCAGGCCGGACGGCCCGATCTCCCGGGCCCGCCACTTCAGGGCGTCACCGGGGGCCGGCAGCGCCTTGCCGACGGCCGGCGGCAGTTCGGCGAGGTGCTCCAGGTCGGTCAGACGCTCCGCGATCAGCGCCGCGGCGGAAGCGTCGAAGACCCCGAGCATCCGGCGGCGGGCCGCGACGACGACCTCACGGGCGTCCCGGGCCCTCGGCTCGGGCTCACCCGTCGCCGGGGCGCCCGAGACCGCGGCGCCCACGGCCGTCGCGACCGCGAGGAACCGCTGGTGGGCGGCGTCCGACTCGGCCGGCGCGCGCTCGGCGAGCAACTGCTGGACCGTCAGGACGTCCGTCGCCCAGGCCGCACCGACCGCGACGCGGGGGTCCCGCTCGGCCGCGGCGATCCGGGAGACCCGGGCGTACAGCGCGATCTTCGCGGTGGTGTCGGCGATCTCGGCAGCACGGTCGCCAGCACGGTCGCCAGCCCGGTCGGCAGCCGGGTCAGCAGTCGCCGCGGGCTCGGTTGTCGGGGCCGACGCAGGGATCGCGTCCGCTCCGGCGACGGGCGCGGTCATGAGGGCTCCTGAAGGACGTACGTGGGCGGGGTGGAGGGTCAGGCCAGCGACGGCGGCGGCTCGGGCTCGAGGCGACGGACCGCCGCCTCGAACCGCGCGGCGCACGACCGCGCCTCCGGCGTCGAGGCCGGGTCGTCGACGATGGCGGTCGTCAACGCCCGGACCGCGACCAGCAACCGGCGGTGCTCGTCGGCCTGGGCGGCGGCGCGCTCACGCACGATCCGCCCGTCCTGCTGACGGAGCATCCGGTTCTGCCGGTACACCTGGGCCTTGAGCTCGTCGAGCTCGGCGAACAGGTCGACGATCGGGTCGTCCGAGCCCTCGACGGCGAGGGCCTCGACGTTCTCCCGACGGCGCAGCCGCAGCATGCCCCGTCGGCCCTCAGCCCGCACTGCCGGCCTTCGTCGGGTCGACCACCTTCGGCAGCAGGAACATGTCGCCGGTGATCGTCACGGTCTGCGCGTCGGCGGCCGTCGAGGCGTTCTCGCTCGGCTCCTGGCTCGCGGACTGCTGCGCCAGGCTGATCGTGGAGACCGCGAACGCGCGCGGGAGCTTCTCCAGGTTGGCCACGAAGGCACGGATCTGGCTCGGGGAGCCGGAGACGTTGATCGTCAGCTTCTGACCGGCGATCGAGGCGACCGGTGCCGCGACACCCGGCAGCTGCGCGGACGACCCGGTGCCGACCGCGGCCGGCGGGTCCATCTGCATGCTCGTCAGGTGCTGCGGTGCGATCCCGGCCTCGGCCGCGGCCGCCGTGATCATCTTGAACAGCTTCGCCTGCTCGGCGGTCGGCGGGAAGCGGCGGTCGAGCGCCTTGGACGTCTCCCGCAGCGCCGGCAGCTGCTCCTCACGGAGCTTCAGCGTCTGGATCTGGTTGCGCAGCGACTGGTTCCGCTGCTCGGCGACCGCGACCTCCTCGTTGGTGGCGGCGATCGCGTCACTGCGCGGGCTGAGGACGAACATCCAGGCCGCGACCAGGGCGATGAGCAGGATCAGCGATCCGGCGATGGCGTTCTTGTGGACCGCCGTGAGAGCCGACGTCTTCATGCTCACTCACCTTCGTTCTGCTGCTGCTGTTGCTGCTGCGCGGCCGCAGCCGCGGCGGCGGCCGCCGCGGCCTGCAGCTGGGCGGCGAGTTCCTTCTCCGCCTTGAGCTGCGCCTTGCGCTCGGCCTTCTCCTTCGCGGCGGCCTCGGCGTCGGCCTTCGCCTTGGCGGCGATGGCGGCGGCCTTGGCCCGCTCGGCGAGCCGGTGGCTGGCGGTGTTGCCGGCCTTGATCATGCGCTCGGCCTCGTCGAGGACCTTCGGGTCCGAGAGCCAGCTCAGGTCGGCGTAGCGGCCGCTGACCGCCTTGCCGGTGAGACCGACGCTGCCCGCGAAGGCGACGACCTCGCTGCCGTCGCCGGCGTTCATCGTCGTCGTCGTGATGAAGGGGTCGGCGTAGAGATCCGCGGCCCGCAGGTTCTGGATGAGCTGGCCGACCTGGGCCCGGTTCTGCGCGGTCCCGCTCAGCGTCACACAGCCGATGATCGGGGCCGGGTTGAACGGGTCGGGGCGCGCACAGCTGACCGGCGGCACCACCGTCTTCGGAGCCGTCGACGCAGCCGCGTCCCCGCTCCCGGTGGTCGTGGACGTACCGTCCGCGGCCGCGACGGCTCCGCGCACCGCGCTGTTCTGGGTCGCGGTCTGGGCACCCGCCGGGTTCTGCGTCCCGGTCTGATTCTTCGTCAGGTCGTTGCCCTCGGCGTCGATGCCGGCCTCGGTCAGCGGGGAGACGGGCGGAGCGACCGCGCTGACCGTCTCGGCGGTCAGCGAGACCGACATCGCGTTGATCTCGATGCCCGCCGGGGTGCGGCCGGCGAGGTCGGTGAGCGCGTCGGAGAACAGGACCTCGTGCGCCATGGCGGCCGAGGCGGTGCCCTTGCGCGCCTGCAGGAGGTCGAAGAACTGCGCGACCGGGGCGAGCGCGGCGACCTGGGCGTTCAGCGCGGGCGTGAGCGCCTGCTCCGCCGCGAGCCGGTCCTCGGCGCTGTGGAGGCGCTGGGTCTGCACCATCCAGCCACCACCCACGAGGACCGCGCCGGCGAGACCGGCCGCGACCAGACGGTGGCGGACCCGCCGGACGGCGAGCGCCTCCAGCGTCGACTCCGGCAGGAGGTTCACCGACGGCAGCGTCCGCGACGGCTGGCCGGTGCGGACCGGCGGCGTCTTGGTGGAGCCGGCACGGAAGTTGGCCGCGCTCAACTGACGGGGCAGCTTGACCTTGTCGAGCGTCTTGCCCGAACTCAGGAACGACACGTCACATCACTCCCAGGGCGAGACCCGACAGCAGGGCGACCGCGCCGAGGTCGTCCTCGGCCGCGGCGGAGACACGGCTCTTCACCTCACGCGGGGTGGCGAGCAGGACCACCTCGGTGTCCATCGCCTCCGCGATCCGCTCGGAGAGCCCGGACAGGCGCGAACCGCCGCCGGTGAGCAGGATGCGGGAGAGGCTGCGCACGCCGGTGCCGGCCGACAGGAAGAAGTTCAGGGTGGTGCGGACCTCGGCGACCACGCCGGCGACCCGCTCCTCGATAGCCTGCTGCGCGGGGTGCTCGAGGTTGACCTTCTCCTCGTCGCCGCTGCGCTGGCGGGGCAGACCGTACTGCGCCTTCGCCTCCTCGGCCTCGTCGAAGGACCAACCGAACTTCTGCTGCAGCTCGCCGGTGATGACCCGGCCGCCGAGCTGGTTGACGGTACGCACGAACCGCGGCTGCCCGGCGGTGTGAACGACGACGGTCAGGGTGTCGGCCCCGATGTCGACGATCGCCTCGGCCACGTCGGCGTCGGCCGCGGGCTCGGGGTTCGGGACGGCGGCGCGGATCAGCGCGAACGGCGCGAGCTCCGCCTTCACCGGCACCAGGTCCGCCTCGGACAGCGCGGTGAGGAAGGTGTCGACCATCTCGCTGGCGGCGGCCACGAGCAGGATCCGGAGCATGTGCTCGGACTCGGGGTCCGGGCCGGCCGGCAGGTCCTCGAGCACGTGGTAGTCGAGGTTCGCCTCGTTCACCGACATCGGGATCTGGTCGGCGACCGAGTACGGCAGCGCCTTGCGGAAGTCCGCCGGCTCCATCCAGTCCAGGTCGAGCTGACGGACCAGCACGCGGTCGTTGGCGAGACCGAACACGACCTTCTTCGTGGAGAAGCGGCCCGCGGACCACAGCGCGCGCAGCGCCTTCGCCACCGCGGCCGGGTCGGTCACGACACCGCCGGCGACCGCGCCCTCCGGCAGCGGGACCGCCGCGAAGCGGTCGAGCCGGCACGACGTGCCACTCATCGGGGTCGAGCGGACGCTGAACTGCGCCGCTCGCAGACCGGAGCTGCCCACGTCCAGGCAGACCACCTTGCGGGCGCCCCATCGGGCATCTGTTCGCTTCACCGTGCTTGTCTCCTGGAGGTCGGGGCGGCCACGCTCCCTGCGCCGACAGCTGTATCGGAGCCCATCCGGCACGGCTTGAGGGCGGACGTATGCCCCGTCCGGCGACGAATCCGGACATCTCCGGGCGACACGACGGGACTTCAGTCCGGATCTGGAAAAGCCGACACAGCTGGTATGGAGCCGGAGATCGCGCCGCTGCTGCGCGCCGTCGTGCAGAACAGCGCCTCAGACCTTCACATCAAGTCCAGCGCCCCGCCGAAGATCCGGATCTCCGGATCCCTGGTCGCCCTGGACTCCCCCGTCCTCTCGCCGGCGGACGTCGAGGACCTGATCCTCCCGACGATGTCGCCGGACGTGGCCGAGTACTTCGCCAAGAACAACGAGGCGGACTACGCCCTCGCCGTCCCCGGCGTCGGACGGTTCCGCGTCAACGTGTTCCGGGCGCGCGGCGAGGTCGGCTCGGTCATGCGACTGATCACCGACGAGCCGATGTCGCTCGAGGAGCTCGGCATGCCGGCGGTGCTCGGCAAGCTCGCGCTCGAACCGCGCGGCCTGGTGCTCGTGACCGGACCGACCGGGTCGGGCAAGACGACGACGCTCGCCGCGATGGTCGACCAGATCAACGCCAACCGCGCCGTCCACATCCTCACGATCGAGGACCCGATCGAGGTCACCCACCGCGACAAGCTCGCCTCGGTCAACCAGCGCGAGATCGGCATGGACACCCGCAACTGGTCCACGGCGCTGCGCGCGGCCATGCGGCAGGACCCCGACGTCATCCTCATCGGCGAGATGCGCGACGTGGACACCGTCAAGGCCGCCCTCGCCGCCGCGGAGACCGGACACTTCGTCATGTCCACGCTGCACACCACGGACGCTCGCGAAACCGTGAACCGCATCGTCGACTTCTTCCCCGAGCACGAGCAGAAGCAGGTCCGGCTCTCGCTGGCCGCGGCGCTCAAGGGAATCGTCTGCCAGCGGCTGGTGCCGAAGGCCGACGGCGCGGGTAGGACCTGCGTCATGGAGATCGCCGTGAACGACGCTCGCGTGGCCGAGGCCATCGCGGACCCGGACAAGACGGACACGATTCCGGATCTGGTGGCGGCGGGGGACTACTCCGGGATGCAATCCTTCGACCAGCACCTGCTCCGACTGGTCCTGGACGGCACGGTCTCGCTCGAAGATGCCAAGCTGGTGGCGAGCCGTCCGCACGACCTGTCGGTCATGCTGCGACGTGCCGGGGTGACCGCGACGATGGCGGAGACCCTGACGCGATGAGGAACGGAAACGAACGGTCGGGACTTCCGAGGGCCCGGTCGGCGTCCCGGAACGGGGTGGGGATGGACGAGGGCCGGCGGACGAAGCGGGGCACCGGTGAGCTGGTGGCCGCACCGCACCTGGCGGACCTGGACCTGGCGGCGCTGCGGGCGTACCGGCGCGACCTCCAGGACGAGGAGGACCGTGTCTCCTACTGGCGGCGTCTCGTGCACGCCCGCCTCGACATGCTCGAGGTCGGCTCGCACACCGAGGGCACGCTCTCGGTCGAGCAGCTGATCCGGGTGCTCGGCGACACCGGCAGCGGTGCCAGCCGCACCGCGCTGTCCGCCGTCCACCCCGCCGCGCCGCTGCCGGACCTGCCGGAGACCACGGACATGTGGGTCACCGAGGTCGACCCGCACGACCCGGCCGCGCTCGCGGAGGCCCAGGAGAAGCTCCGCGCCGCCGAGCACAAACTGACTGCCTACCGGAAGGCGCTGTTCGAGCGCATCGACGAGGCCACGGCCGAGCTGATCCTGCGTTACCGCGACAACCCGGCCGCCGCGCTCTCCGCGCTGCCACTCTGACGGTCATGATCGGCGTGCCAGGCGGCGACGCCGTCGCGGCGCTCGTGGACGCCGGCTTGGTGACTGAGGATCAGGTCGCCGAGGCGGTGAGGCAGAGCGAGCTCGACGGACGCGCCCCCCTCCAGGTCCTGGTCGACACCAAGGTGGTGTCGACCAGCGATGTGGTGCGCACCGCCGCAGCCGCCGTCGGCCTGCCGTACGTCGAGCTCGCGAACTACTCCGTCGACCCCACCGCCGCCGCGCGCCTGCCCGCCGACTACGCCCGCCGCTACGGCGTCCTCCCGCTCGGCTGGGAGAACGGCGAACTGCTCGTCGCCGTCGGCGTGAAGCAGGCCGGCAACATCGAGCTCAAGGACGACCTGGTCCGGCTCACGCGCAGCCTCGTCCGGTTCGCCCTCGCGCCGCACGCGGACATCGTCGCGAAGATCGACCAGCTCTACCGGGCCGAGGACGAGCTCACCGACCTCACCTCGAACATCGAGACCGAGGAGCAGGCCGAGGACCTCTCGAACTTCACGACGGTGGCGGAGGACGCCCCGATCGTGCGGTTCGTCAACCTGCTGATCTCGCAGGCGATCGCCGACCGGGCCTCGGACATCCACATCGAGCCCACCGAGAACGACCTGCGCGTGCGGTACCGCATCGACGGCGTCCTCCACGAGCAGCACCGGTCGACGAAGTCGATCCAGGCCGGCGTGATCTCGCGCATCAAGATCATGGCCGACATCAACATCGCGGAGCGCCGCGTGCCGCAGGACGGCCGGCTCTCGGTCAACCACAACGGCCGCAAGGTCGACCTGCGCGTGGCGACGCTGCCGACGGTGTGGGGCGAGAAGATCGTCGCCCGCATCCTGGACAACTCGACCGCCCAGCTGAGCCTGGACGAGCTCGGGTTCTCCGCCCACAACTTCCGCCGCTACCGGAACGCGTACACCAAGCCCTACGGGATGATCCTGGTGACCGGCCCGACCGGTTCCGGCAAATCGACGACGCTCTACGCGACGCTGAACATCCTCAACGACCCGGCGGTCAACATCATCACCGTCGAGGACCCCGTCGAGTACCGGCTGCCCGGCGTGAACCAGGTGCAGACGAACCCGAAGGCCGGCCTGACGTTCGCCCGCGCGCTGCGCTCGATCCTGCGGTCCGACCCCGACGTCATCCTCATCGGTGAGATCCGGGACCACGAGACCGCGCAGATCGCCGTCGAGTCCGCCCTCACCGGCCACATGGTGCTGAGCACCCTGCACACCAACGACGCCCCGTCCGCGATCGGCCGGCTCATCGAGATGGGCATCGAGCCGTTCCTCGTCGCGTCCGCGCTCGACTCCGTCCTCGCCCAGCGGCTCTGCCGGACGTTGTGCAAGGAGTGCAAGGAGCCGTACACGCCGACCGAGCAGGAGCTCGCCGACGTGCGCTTCGGCCACGACCCCTCCGAGCCCCTCCCGGTGCTCTACCGGGCCGTGGGGTGCACCGCGTGCGCCCGCACCGGCTACCACGGCCGGATGGCCCTCCACGAGGTCATGACGGTCACCGAGGAGATCGAGCGCCTCGCCGTGGCCCGTGCCTCCACGGACGAGATCGAGAAGATGGCGACCGCCCAGGGCATGACGAGCCTGCGCGACGACGGCTGGCTCAAGGTCCGCCAGGGGCTGACGTCGATCGAGGAGATCCTCCGCGTCGTCGCCTGACCGGCGACACGCCTCGGGCTGACCTCGCGCGCTGACCTCTCGCGCTGCCCTCGGGCGGAGTCCGAAATTTTTTACCTTCCGGCCGCCGGCGGGCGACGCCGATCACAGCCGCGCGGCCGGCCCGGTCGCGGCCCAGGTCAGGGCCCCGCGATGCCTCCGTCCGGGTGAATCAATGGATCAAGAACGCCCTGACCTGCGCAAAGTTACAGCCCTGTAGTTCCGGAGACCCGGTGGCACGGGTGCGACTGGTGTGAAAACAATGGCCTCGTTCATTACCACCAGCAACATCAGCACCAAAGGAGACACGCCGTGCCGGAGAGCGAGCAGACGGGCGGGGGCCGCCACCGACGGCGTCGGCGTGAGCGGGCCTCCGACGAGGCGCTGACCCCGCTGCCCGGCGGCCTTCCGCCGCGTGCGCCCTGGCGCCGGGCCAAGGCCGACGAGGCCGCCTGGACGCCGCTGCCGACCCCCGGGTCGACCCTGCGCCCCATCGGCGCCACCCCGGTTCCCAGCCTCGCCGCCGGCGGCTTCGTGCGGCCACTGCCGAAGAAGGGCTCGGGCGACGTCCTGACCCTCGACGCCCCGCCGGAGCTCGACCCGCTCGGGCGCCTGACCAGCCCGACCCCGGTCGGCCCCGACGACCTGATCGACCCGCTCGCCGACGTGCGCCGCCGCAGCGCGACCGTCGTGGCCGGCGTCGTCACCGGCGCGGTCACTTTGCCGCCGATGTTCGGGCTGTCCCCCGCGAACGCGGCCATCGAGCCCAAGCCCAACCCGACTCCGGCCGTGGTCCTCCCGACCGGCGTCGAGGACTTCTCGCCGTACCTCGGCCAGGTCTCCTGCGACCCCAACGCCAAGCCTGGCGTCGTCGCCTTCTCCCAGCTCGTGCTCTCGTACTGGGGCCGCGGCGGCAGCTACGGCATCACGCGGCCCTGCAACATCGGCGGGCAGTCCGAGCACAAGGAGGGGCGCGCCTGGGACTTCCGGCTCGACCCCAACAGCTACGAGGACCAGGTCGCCGGCCAGCGCATCATCGACTGGCTGCTCGCGGACGACGCGCTCAACGCGCGCCGCCTCGGGATCATGTACATCATCTGGAACGAGCGCATCTGGGCGACGTACCAGCGCGAGGACGGCTGGCGCGCCTACAAGGGGCCGGACAACCACACCTCGCACATCCACTTCTCGTTCTCCTGGAACGGCGCGATGAAGCGCACGTCCTGGTGGACCGGAACGGTGTCGCCGATCGAGTACGGCCCGTGCCAGAAGTACATCGGCGAGAAGGTCCCGGTGTACGGCAAGAAGATCAACCTCGCGCCGTGCCCGAAGCCCAAGGCGAAGCCCAAGCCGAAGCCCGACCCGGTCACCTCGAAGCCGGACAAGCCCAAGAACGACAAGCCGAAGGCCGACGCGCCCAAGGCCGACAAGCCGGCGACCACGACCAAGTACAAGACCATCACGGTGAAGTCGGGTCAGACGGTCGGTGGCCTCGCGAAGAAGCACAAGACGACCGTCGCGAAGATCGTCAAGCTCAACAAGCTGGCGAACCCGAACCGCATCTACGTCGGCCAGAAGCTGCGCGTGCCGGTGAAGGTCACGAGCACCAAGAAGAGCAACAGCGGCACCAAGGCGTCGTCGACCAAGACCCCCGCGAAGACCCCGACGGTCGTGCGGATCCACGTCGTTCAGCGCGGCGACACCGTCGGCGGCCTCGCGACCCGCTTCCACAGCACCATCGCGGCGATCGTGAAGGCGAACGACCTCAAGAACCCGAACATGATCTACCCGGGCCAGAAGCTCCGGATCCCGAAGGTCTGATCCCCTTCGATCTGAAGGTTAGTCAGGAACGGCCCTGGGCGAGCTCAATGCCCAGGGTCGTTCCGATTTCCCGGAGCGTGAGCTCGAACAGCGGCTCGCCGTCCTCGGTCGCGAACTTGAGGTGCCCGAACACCTCCATCGTCACCGCGCCGTAGAGCTTCACCCAGCTCGACATGTACGCGAGCACCGCGCCGAGCGGCAGGTCGCCGATGCCCATCTTCGTCCGGCACTCGCGCAGACCCTGGGCGAGCGCCGGCTCGATCTCGTCGTCGCCGGGGACGGCGAAGGGCGCGCTCGCCCAGAGCTCGACGAACATCGCCCCGAACACCGCACCGAATTGGCGGCCGGCCTCCTCGGAGGCGCCCTCGGGCTCGGTGCTGACGTCCGGGATCGGCGTCCCGAACAGGAGGCTGAACTCCGGGGTGTGCGCCAGGGCCCAGCGCCGGAACGCCCGGCTGCACTCGATCATCCGCACGCCGACGGGCTGGTCGAGGTGCCGGTCGCGCTCGGCCTCCAGCTCGGCCGTCAGGTCGTCGTAGCAGGCGGCGACGAGCGCCTCGACCAGCTTGTCGAGGCTCGCGAAGTACCGGTACAGCGCCGGCGCGGTCATGCCCATCTCACGGGCGATCGCCCGCAGTGAGATCGCCGTCGGCCCGCCCGCGATCAGCTGCCGCCGAGCCGCGCCCAGGATCTCGTCGAGCGTCGAACCGCGCAGCCGCTCGCGCCGCGTTGCCACCGTCGTGTCCACGCTCGTCAGGCTCCCGGTCCGGAATTGGTCTTGACAACTGCGAACAGCGTACACAGAGTTTACACCGTTAGCTTTACACCGTTTACTCATGTGAACCCCGCTCACCGCAGAAGGAGCCGCGATGTTCGAGGCACTCGGACGCCGGACCTACCGTTCCCGTCGTTGGGTCCTCGGGCTCGCCGGCGTCTTCGTCCTCGTGGCCGTGACCTGGGGCGTCGGCGTGTTCTCGGCCCTGACCCAGGGCGGGTTCGAGGACCCGGGCAGCGAGTCCGCGAAGGCCCTGACCCGGATCGAGGCGATCGCCGACGGGGCCGGGGACGCCGACGTCGTCGCGATCTACACCGACCCGGACCGGACCGTGGACGACACCGGCTTCCGGAACACCGTGGTCGAGACGCTGCAGGACCTGCCCGCGGGCGAGGTCGCGGGCTTCTCCACGTACTGGAGCACCGGCTCCGATGCCTTCGTCTCCGCCGACCGGCACTCCACCTTCGCCACCGTGACGCTCGCCGGCGTCAGCGACGAGGAGAAGGAGGAGGCGTTCGCGGCCGTCCGCGACCACCTGCGCGCGCCCGGGCTGCAGACCGAGCTCGGCGGCCCCTCGGCGGTCTACTCCGACGTCAGCAGCCAGGTCGAGTCCGACATCGCGCGCGCCGAGGCGCTGTCGCTGCCGATCGTCTTCCTGCTCCTGGTCATCGTCTTCGGCAGCCTGACCGCGGCGGCGATGCCGCTCGTGATCGGCGGTCTCGCGATCCTCGGCGCCTTCACGATGCTGCACGTCCTGACGCTGTTCACGGACGTCTCGATCTTCGCGATCAACATCGTGACGATGCTCGGGCTCGGCCTCGCCGTCGACTACGCGCTGTTCGTCGTCAGCCGGTTCCGCGAGGAGCTGCCCCGCGCCGCGACCGTCGAGGACGCCCTCGTCCGCACGATGGCGACCGCAGGCCGCACCGTCGCGTTCTCCGGCCTGACCGTGGCGGTCTCGCTCGCCTCGCTGCTGCTGTTCCCGCAGCCGTTCCTGCAGTCGATGGGCTTCGGCGGCATGGCGGCCGTCCTGGTCGCGATGATCGGGGCGCTCACCGTCCTCCCGGCTCTGCTCGGCCTGCTCGGGCACCGGATCGACGCCCTGCGCGTGCCGCGGCCGTGGCGGCGGGCCGGTGGCGCGACCGGTGGCGTCTGGGCGCGGGTCGCGCACGGCGTCATGCGCCGTCCGCTGGCGGTGGCCGGCGCAGTGATCGCCCTGCTGCTCGTCCTCGGCACACCGTTCCTGCGCGCGGAGTTCGGCGGCGTCGACTCCCGGGTCCTGCCCGCGGGCACGGAGAGCCGGGTCGTCGACGAGAAACTGGCGAGCCAGTTCCCGGCCGACCCGAGCGCGACGATCGACGTCGTCCTCGACGGGGCGGACGCCGGCACCGCGACGAGCTACGTCGACCGCCTGCGCAGCCTGCCCGGCGTGACCGGCGCCGAGGTCGTCGCCGCCGGCGACGGCGCGGTGCGGATCGCCGTCCACCACGACGAGCTGCCGACCTCGCGCGAGGCCCGCGGGCTGGTCGCCGACATCCGGGACGTTCGGGCCCCGGCCGGGACCGAGGTGCTGGTCGGCGGCGAGAGCGCCGAACTGGTCGACCTGCTCGCGGGTCTGCGCGGCACGCTGCCCTGGATGGCCCTGTTCGTCGGGATCGTCACCCTGCTGCTGCTGTTCGCGGCGTTCGGGTCGGTGGTGCTGCCGCTCAAGGCGCTGGTGATGAACGTGCTCTCGCTCGGCGCCGCGTTCGGCGCGGTGGTGTGGATCTTCCAGGACGGCCATCTGTCCGGCCTGCTCGACTTCACCCCGACCGGGGCGGTCGAGGCGTCGAACCCGATCCTCATGCTCGCGATCGCGTTCGGGCTCTCGATGGACTACGAGGTGTTCCTGCTCTCGCGGATCCGCGAGGAGTGGGACCGCACCGGCGACAACACCGGAGCCGTGGCGACCGGGCTGGCCCGCACCGGCGGCATCATCACCAGCGCCGCGCTGCTGCTGATCGTCGTCATCGGCGCGTTCGCGACGTCCGGCATCACGTTCATCAAGATGATCGGCGTCGGTCTGGTGATCGCGATCCTCGTCGACGCGACCATCGTCCGCGGCCTGCTCGTGCCGGCCACGATGCGCCTGCTGGGCACGGCGAACTGGTGGGCCCCGGGCCCACTGCGCCGGGCGTGGGAGCGCTACGGGTTCCGCGAGGGCGAGGGGTTCGTCGCGGAGGAGCCGATCCGGCGGCCGCAGCTCGTGCCGATCGTCCTGCCGGCCGTCGACCCGGTGTACCTGGGGACCGACCTCGACCCGCTCTACGACGAGAACGCCCCGCTTCCGGCACCCGTGTCCGGATAGGGACGGATCGGTCCGGTTCGCGCCGGGACTCAAGGCCCGCCCTCCGGAGGACGAAAAGACTGAGGTGATGCGCATTCCGCGCATCACCTCAGTCCTGCGTCAAACGGAAGGCCCACGCGTGGAGCAGACGCCCGACCTGCTGGCCCAGTACGAGATCGCGGACGCGCTCGCCTCGACCCACGAGCTCGCGGTCAGCGCTCTGACCGCGGAGCACCAGGCCGCCGCCATCGCCGCCGCCGCCGAGGCCGCGGAGGCCGCCGCCCGTGCCCGCGAGGAGGCGATCGCGAACAAGCGCGTCGACCTCGACGAGCTGTTGCTGCACCTGCTTGAGCTCGGTGGCTCCGACCTGCACCTCACGGCCGGGTCCCCGCCCGTCGTGCGGCACCTCGGCAAGGTCATGCCGGTCGAGGACCAGCCGGTGCTCACCGGTGACACCCTGCGCGAACTGATCTACGGCATCCTGACGGAGCGTCAGCGCAAGGTCTTCGAGGAAAACCTCGAACTCGACCTGGCGTACGCGCTGCCCGGGCACGCCCGGTTCCGCATGAACATCTTCCAGCAGCGCGAATCGATCGGGGCCGTGCTCCGTGTGATCCCGTGGGAGATCAAGGGCCTCGACCAGCTGAACATGCCGGCGGTCATCGGGTCCTTCGCCGAACTCAAGCGCGGCCTGGTGCTGGTCACCGGTCCCACCGGCTCGGGCAAGTCGACGACGCTCGCCGCGATCATCGACCAGATCAACTCGACCCGGCACGACCACATCATGACCATCGAGGACCCGATCGAGTTCCTCCACCAGCACAAGCGCTCGATCGTGAACCAGCGCGAGGTCGGTGGCGACACCCACTCGTTCCGCAACGCACTCAAGCACGTGCTGCGCCAGGACCCCGACGTCATCCTCGTCGGTGAGCTCCGGGACCTCGACACGATCTCCGTCGCGCTCACCGCGGCCGAGACCGGCCACCTCGTCTTCGCGACCCTGCACACCCAGTCGGCGCAGGACACCATCACCCGCGTCGTCGACGTGTTCCCGGCCGAGCAGCAGCAGCAGATCCGCACGCAGCTCGCCGCGACGCTCCAGGGCGTCGTGTGTCAGACGCTGTGCCGCACCGCCGACGGCGTCGGCCGCGTCGCGGCCGTCGAGATCATGGTCTGCACGCCCGGCATCCGCGCGATGATCCGCGACGACAAGCTCCCGCAGATCCCCGGCGCCCTGCAGGCCGGCGCACGTGACGGGATGCAGACCCTCAACGCGCACCTGGCGGACCTGGTGAAGGCCCACCGGATCACTCTCGAGACCGCGCTCGAGCACTGCACGAACAAGGAGGACCTGCTGCAGCTGACGGGGTCTCTGCTGCGTCGTCCTCCCACGCAGAGCAGCGGTCTGAACGCCCCGCTGTCGCTCTGACCGCCACCGACATCCCGCAACGACACCGAGTGCAGGAGCACTGAATGGCAGCAACGCAGTACGCGTACAAGGTCAAGGACAACCGCGGGAAGCTGGTCGAGGGCAAGGTCGAGGCCGACAGCGAGAGCGCGGTTGCCGACAAGCTCCGGTCGATGGGCTACCGCCCGCTGGAGATCAAGCAGGCGAACACCGGCCTGGACCGGGAGATCCGCCTGTTCGGCCGCGAGCGCGTCAAGCTCAAGGACCTCGCGGTCTTCTCGCGCCAGTTCGCGACGATGATCAACGCGGGCCTGTCGATGCTGCGCACGCTGACGATCCTCTCGGAGCAGTCGGAGAACGGTGAGCTCAAGCGCGTCCTGCGTCTGGTGAAGACCGACGTCGAGGCCGGCTCCTCGATCTCCGCGGCGTTCGCGAAGCACCCCAAGGTGTTCCCCCCGCTGATGGTCAGCATGGTCCGCGCCGGCGAGGCCGGCGGGTTCCTCGACCAGAGCATGCGTCAGATCGCCGACAACTTCGAGGCCGAGGTCAAGCTCCGCGGCAAGATCAAGGCCGCGATGACCTACCCGGTCGTCGTCCTGATCCTGGCCATCCTCATGGTCATCGGCATGCTGCTGTTCGTCGTCCCGATCTTCCGGGACATGTTCGCCACGCTCGGCGGCACGCTGCCGTTGCCGACGCGGATCCTGGTGACGCTGTCGGAGTGGATGAAGTACCTCGCTCCGCTGCTGGCGATCCTGACCGGCGCCGGCCTGTGGGCGTGGCGCAAGTACGGCCAGACCGAGCAGGTGCGCAACGTCGTCGACCCGCTCAAGCTCCGCCTCCCGGTCTTCGGCAAGCTCTTCCAGAAGGTGGCGCTGGCGCGGTTCGCGCGGACCCTGAGCACGCTGCTCAAGTCCGGCGTCCCGATCCTCACCGCCCTCGAGATCACCGGGGACTCCAGCGGCAACGTCGTCATCAGTCGCGCCCTGGAGCAGGTCAAGGACTCCGTGAAGTCCGGTGAGTCCATCTCCGGCCCGCTCGCCGAGCACGAGGTCTTCCCGTCGATGGTCGTGCACATGATGGCCTCCGGTGAGGAGACCGGCGCCCTCGACGACATGCTCGGCAAGATCGGCGAGTTCTACGACCAGGAGGTCGAGGCGACCACCGAGTCTCTGACCGCCCTCATCGAACCGCTGATGATCGCCTTCCTCGGCACCGTCGTCGGGTCGATGATCGTCGCCCTCTACCTCCCGATCTTCAAGATCTTCGACCTCATCCAGTAATCGCACTCACCCTGCATTGGAGATGTCATCTCCAGTGCAGGGTCGAGCGCGGATGCGTCGTCCCCACCCCTGCGGACATACCACGATTCTACCCGGATTCGAACACATGTTCTGCATATCTGCTTGAGTGCAGTAAGCCTTACCAGTCCGGGGAACTGACGATCAGTT